>JANLUJ010000926.1:0-3928 GCA_031363425.1 Pirellula sp. | reverse complement strand
AGCGAAAAGCGGGAGTTTCCGTTGCGTCGAGTCTCGAACGGTCATTCGACGCGGACGATTTGGCGGGGTTCGAAGTCGTCGCTGAGGATCGGTCGGCCCGATTCGAAGATGACGAGGCTGTGTTCGTACATGGGTATGTTGGCCGCTCGCGGGACGGCGTCGACGCTGTTCGCGTAGACCACGGTGACGCCGCCGCCGGGGACGCCGGGATGTCGCACGGTACACAGGACGGCATGCGTCGGGTCGTCATAGGTCACGCCGGCGTACTCGAAGTTTTCGTCCTCCCACGTGACGGGAAATTCGATTGCACTCAGGAACGCGGACACGTAGGGATCTTGCACCGCGTCGCCGAGGATAAGCGTTGTGCGTCCTCTGGGTGAATCTTCAGAAGGATCTGGCGTTGGCCCTGAATTAAGCGGACAGAGTCTTCGATCCATGTTATCAGAATGCTTGGGTCGGATTCAATTTGCCTAGACAGTATCTTTTCAGCGATTCCAATGGCGAGGGTAATCGTCTCATGCTGCCACTGCCTCAGCCACTGCTGAGTCGCAGTCTCGAGGTCTTCACACAGAGTCTTGACGTTGTGAGCGGCTTCTTGAATTCGCTTTTCGGCAATCTGGCTAGCCATTTGCATGGCCAATCGTTCGACTTGGCTTTCACCCAATCGAGTTCCTTCTTCCTTCGCTTGCGATTGGATTCGCGTGCATTCGATTTGGCTGTCGCGTAGAAGTTGCTGGGCTTGCTCACGCACCGTATCGATGTACTGTTTGGCTCGGGAAGCTACATCCTCCCAGTTGAATACTTCGGTCTGAGCCGTATTTGTACCCTGACTGAATGACTTGGACTTTAGGACACTGGCCATGGTAACTCGAGTTCGGAAGGATAATGTAGGTTGATGGTGGTACTAATCAGTTGATCACTAGCTTGCGCTTCGTGCTATTAATCAGTTGATCACTAGCTTGCGGTATGTGCTATGCTGCTGCCGTAAAGGAAACACTTGCTGTTGCACCGACCTGGCCGTCAGCAAGCATCTTCATGGCTGTCTCGGTTATTCGCGATTGGGCTGCATCCACTTCTAAAAGTTGGATTGGCCCCAAACTGTTGAGCCGTTCGCGCAGGCGTTTCACGTCCTTTGAAGGCATGAGTCGTTCCACTCTTGCCACGAATGCTTTGGTCGCTCCGCTCAGCGCAAGCAATACAGTTTGAGGTTGACACGCGTGTAGCACAGCCACGAAGTCCCGGTCTGAAAATTGCATCAAATATTCAATCTCTTGCTTTCGGTTCCTTACCTCAATTGACTTAGGCGCAACAGTTTGTTCAGAGGTTGTCTCGCTACTTTTTTCTTTTTCGCCACTTTTTGATTTCGCGCTTGTTGGAAGAGGAAACGGCAGTATTACCGAATCATCGAAGATATCTTCGTTGCTAGACGACGGCGATTCGATAGACGAATGGGATTGATTGCTTGCAGTCGGCGAAACTCCATAGTATGTTTTGACCGGTAGTTTGCTTGCAATGTCAGCCGCCGCGGTTGGCGATAGCAGAGCCCGTGCATCTGTTTTCCAACCCAGCTTGGTAGCGAGGACAGGATTGACTTGAGCGATGGTCCTTGTCCAATGCTCTTGTTGATTCATTGGCATGCTTGCCACTATCGCTTGAAGTTTCATAATCCCTTCTTCGTTCGCTTGTTTGGGGGCTTGGTACTGACCGATTTTCCGCTCGACTTCGGATTGGATATCTCGCAAGACTGCAGGATCGGTCAAGTACAAATGTGGCAAGGCAGCGAGGGTTGCAGCCGCGACTTGCATCGGTAATGCTTGAGCAATGGCCGTAGCACGCTCGACGGAAACTTGGTTGATGACGGTTGCAATCACTATGGGACGCTCGCCTTGCAGGATCTCGGCCAGTGCCAACGCTGGCATATTTTGCCAACTTCCATTGGCGTCTCGCGTAGAAAAAACGGGATCGCCATTTTGACTTACTGGTTGATTCTTGTGTTGGTTTATTGCTTCGGGGCTCAAATCGATATGATCCCCTACCGCGGACTTTTGTGAGGCAAGCAGCGCAGCTGCTGGCGAAAGTGGTTCTTTGATTTGTTGTTGCGGAGCAGCAGATTTGGCTACCGCACCATTCAATAGTCCTTGCATCGACTGGAAGGCAGCGGCGCGTTCTTGGGGTGTAACGGTCCCCAATTGGACCATGGCTTGTCGAACGAGTTTGCTTTGTGCAGGCGGCAGCTGTCCCAATAGGCCGCGCGATGTAGTAGCATCTAGACTCTGGAGCACGATAGCTACGTGCCGAATTCGCTGATCGGATGCGGTGGACATGAGGATGGTTTAATGGGCGGAGACGGCAAAACAGGGACCCATCTTCGACTTGTACGATTTTGCCAGAATGGAGTCCAGCCCGGAATTTCCTAGCATTAGGGGTTTCGAAACGGTATTCCTGGGCCGTATGCTATCCTTCGATCTGTCGCTCTCCACATTTGTCTGTCTTACCCTGCTTATCATGTCGAAGAATTCCAAGATTACCGTTACCGAAGTCGAATTTGAAAAATTTCCGTTTATCTATCGTTCACCGCTGAAATTCGGTGGTCGAGTGGTCAAGGATGTGACGGTATTTCGAACAACGCTGACAATTGAAGATAAAAGCAAAAGGAAAATTGCCTTCGGGATGGGGGAAATGACCATGGGAACGGCGTGGGCTTGGCCCAGCAAGATCCTGACTCCTGAACAAGTTTTGAGAATAGTAATTGGCTTGGCGGAAAAAATCGCGCAGTCCGCGACGAGCTTGGATCCAGCTAGTCACCCCATTGTCTTGGCGACTCAACTAAAGTTAATTGCCAAACAGCAGGCTGTTGACTTGGCTACTGCGATGAAGTTGACAGAACCGATTCCAGATTTGGCGGTCGCTTTGGCTATGTCCAGCACCGACATTGCGTTGCATGACGCGTTCGGACGACTTCACAATACAAACAGCTTTAATTTGCTCACGCCTGAGATGATCGGTTCCGACCTCTCGCCATGGTTGGGGGAGGATTTCATAGGCAAGCATTTCAATGAAGCGGTTCTGGCAAAGGGCTCATCGACTTTGAATCTGTATCATTTGGTTGGCTCTCTTGACCCATTGTCTGCCGCGGACCTAAATCGAAAGGTCGGAGATGGACTGCCTGAAACGCTCGAGGAGTGGATCAACAAGCAACAGCTTTCCCACCTGAAAGTCAAGATCACGGGCCAAGATCTCGATGCCGATGTGGGACGCGTTTTTGAAATCGATCGAATCGCAATGCGTTGTGCGCCGACTCGCGATTGGTCCTATTCGATCGATTTCAATGAAGCTTGCGAAAACGAAGACTACGTGATCGATTTTCTGGAACGCTTGGATCGATTGTCGAAGGACTCGACTCAAAAATTGCATTACATCGAACAACCGATGCAACGCGATTTGCGGGCCCGCAAGGAAGTCACGATGCATCGCGTGAGCCGGCTCAAACCTGTTGTGATTGACGAGTCGTTGACGGATCTTGATTCTCTGATGTTTGCGAAACAACAGGGATACTCGGGTATTGCGATCAAAGCCTGCAAAGGCATTAGCGATTCCCTTTTGTTTTCAGCCGCAGCCAAACACTACGGAATGAAAATTTACGTTCAAGATTTGACTTGTGTCGGCGCGTCGTTTTTGACTTCGGCCGCCTTGGCGTCCAGAATTTCCGGCGTGACAGCCGTAGAGGGCAACGGTCGACAATATTGCCCGGCCGGGAACAAGGACTGGGAATCGCTGTATCGACCCATGTTTCATATCCTAGGAGGAGTCGTGCCTACCGAGCTACTTCAAGGCAAGGGACAGGGATTTGCATGGCCCAGAAACATGCTTTCCAAGAAGTACGCAAGTTTGGCGACCTAACTGTGTGGCACGGTGGTCTCCAACGTGA
>JANLUJ010000850.1:0-6768 GCA_031363425.1 Pirellula sp. | reverse complement strand
CATCAGGCCTCCGTCTGCATGCTGACTCATGCCGTAGACGTTGGGTACCATCACCCAGTCGTAGGAGTCAATGAACATCTCCATAAACCATCGATAAACCGAATCGGGGGCAATGTCGCACAACAACATGAAATTTCCAAGCACCATTAGTCGTTCGATGTGGTGGCAATAAGCGTACTTTAACGTTCGCTGCACGCTTTGGTCAAACGGAACAATTCCGGTCGATCCGGTGTAGAACGTGGACGGCAGTGAGCGAGAAACGTTCCAGGCGTTCGTCGTTCGTTGCCTTGATCCTGCGTGAATGTAGATCAGCCGGATAAACTCCCGCCATCCGATTACTTGCCTCAAAAAGCCTTCCAACGAATTTAGGGAAATTTCATCGCTCTTGGCCATAACTTGTCTGATGATCTGTTCTGGAGTCAGAAGGCCAATGTTGAGCATTGGAGTCAGCACGCCATGGAACAAGAAAGTTTCCTGCTTCGAGATGGCATCCTCGAAGTCACCAAACGACGCCAGACGTTCTTCCACAAACGCAGCAAGCCATTTCGCTGCGTCGTCAAACGATACGGGGTAACAAAACTCATCCGATTCGCCTAATGCGCCTGGAAACATTTTGGCTACATATCGTTTAGCCTCCACTACACTTGGACGCTCACCTGGCGTCTTCAGTCGAGGAACGCAAGTACCCTTCGGAAGCCGCTTTCGATTGTCGGTATCGAAAGTCCACTTGCCTCCGATTGGCTTGCCGCGTTGGTCGAGTAACAACTGCAGTCGCTTCCGCTGTTGCAGGTAAAAATCGGTAAAGTGATAGTGCTTGCGCTGGTCAGCCCATTGCTGCATTACCTCGGTTGGCGTCAAAAACGAAACATCCTCCATCCACTCCACGTCTACTTTGGCGGCGAGGCAACCTGCAGTCACATGTTTTCTCAGCCAACTATCGGTTGGTTCAACAACGAATGCTTTTTTGATCCGCTTGGTTTTAAGAATTGCGCCGATATCGGCCGTATGAACGATGGATTGCGATTCGATGCGATGGACTTGCTTGCCCATCTGCTCGCAATGTTCGGCAAACTCGTTCATCGATGCGCGATGCAGTACCAGCTTTTGAGCGTGAAACTGAAACTGAGTAAAAAACAGCGGATCCTCGACGAGAACAACCACGTTCGAAGCGGAAACGGCAGGATTCTTCTCCCAGAGTTGGTGAGGATACACGATTGCAGCTGTTTTACTGGTCATTGTTCACGTGATGCATTTAACGTTAAAAACCAAGGGAGCCATCTAAAAAAGTTTCAACTGAACTAGGTTTGACGAGTTGTTGTCGTCCGCAAAACTGCCCAAGGTTCCTTCATGAAGCGAACCTAACACTTGACCGGCCAGCGACATGCCGCTTCGAAGTGCTCCTTCGACGCGAGGACCTCCGCACCAGTCGCCACAAGCCCCAAATCGATGCTCGTCGTCCCAAAGCGATTTTCCTAATAGCGATTCGGTCGGTCGGGAATAGAGCCAACGGTGCGCTCTGACAACAGTAGATACAGGCATCGTGCTGCACGTCACCCTCTCCGCTTCTTGGACCAGTCTTTGAATGACGAATTCTTTTGTTACATCCAGACTGTCCCTTGCCCACGCTGACGTTGAATGCAGGACCCATGCATCCCACGTTTTTGCCCGACACGGTTTGCTTGAGTCGCGGGAGATCCAGCCAAGTGTTCCATCATTAATGAAGGCACCATCGAAGGACATAGTCCACCGATTTTCAAAGGCGAGCATGACAGACCAGCAAGGAACCATTTCAACTTTGGTAAGTTGATCTCGCCATACGCATTTCTGAGGGAGCAGCCGTTCTACTTGTGCTGGCGGGCAATTCCATAGCACCACGTCGAATTGGCCAAGATCGCGACCCGTCTGGGAGAGTAGTCGATACCCATTTGGCTCGCATTCCACCTTAGCGACTTCCGTCGCAAACGCAATCGATAGCTCTTCTGCGAGATGCGTGCTAAGCGATTGCATGCCGGGGATACCAACAAATCGCTTCATCGAAGTTACCTCGCGATGCGAGCCGGGTTGCTCGATTGAGACAATGTGACCATCCCACTGAGCGACGTGTTTGTCCTCGCACCAGGACTCAAGATACGGTTTCAGCGCCGCATCTCGTATCGTGAAGTACTGGGCTCCATGATCGAACTGACAAACGCCATCCGCGATTCTGGTTGACGCTCGACCACCAGGTCGATTCGATTTTTCAAAGCATTGAATTTGAAGCCCCTGGTCGATCAGGATCCGGCTACACATTAGCCCTGCAAGCCCGGTCCCAATCATCGCGATGCGAGGCGACGGCTGTGCCATCGAGCGATCTACTTTTTTTTCGTAGGCCTCGAGGTTGGTTCGATCCTGATGGATAGCAATGGGCCTTGGTCGAACAGAGCCGAAAATCGGTTGTTCCGGCAGGAAGGGTCGATCAAATTGCCCGAGGCACCACAAGATCCCACCGTATGACGCAGGGTCACGACCATCCAGCGCGTAACGATGATTGAGATCAATGAGTCTCTCAAGTGATTGTTGATGGCCGCTCGACCAACCAAGAATCGCTTTTCCCCAGGTCATACGGATGTTGTTGTGTAGCTCACCATGTTTGAGCAAGCTGCGTTGGGCCGCGTCCCACAATCGTTCGCCTGTTTTGGCTCGTGCTAGTGTTTCCCACGAAAGCTGTCTACGCGGATCACTGGTGTGCTTACTGAAACTAGCGACGGCCCAGGCGGGTAGGCTCGCCTCGGATTCCAGGTCCGGTCGATAGTAGCAAAACGCGTAGGCCAACTCCCTCCAAATCAATAGTTCGTCTAGATACTTTTCAGCACCATCCGCCGATGCTTCTCTCGCGATCCGTAGCGGTGAAACCATGCCATAGTGCAAGTAGGCAGACATCCGACTAACTCCGTCCATTTCGATTTGGTTGCGAAGTCTAGCATATCTGCGAAGTCCATTTTGCCGAAAGGCTTGCCACCGGGAGTAGCCTGCTTCGGAACCACCTCGCGTATCTGCGACCGGACCTATCGAGTGATCGATTTCGCACTGCGATACAATTTTGGCAATGCTCTGGCCCTTAAGCACTAATGTCTTAAAAGGAATATCGGCAGGAACCTGCATTGCTGTGCAAGCCGGCCATTTGCAGTCGACACGATCGCGGTATAGTTTTGCGGTCGCATCTCGGAATGCGAATGCACGATCGTAGGCTTTCCCGACTAGCCGTGACGGAACCACGCAAGCCGTATCCACGAGAACTACCGGACACCAGTCTGCATGAGCAAGTCGCTCGGTCCATTGCTTTGTAGCTTCGATTGGAAAGTCTTCGGTCACCACAACAGCGGAAGACTTGGCCAAGCGAGCGAGGCGCGGATGTCGTTCTTCTTCGCGATCGACATGCAAGGCATACGAGAATCCAAGTCGCTCGTAGTTGGACTGCAAAGATTGTGCTGCCTCGAGAATAAACGTATGGTGTCGATCTGAAGCAAAACGGTATCGCTCTGAAAGGCCTTGATATACCAATAATGGCAACTGGAGTTGCTGTGCCAAAAGCATTGCCACTTCAAGAGCCGGGTTTTCATCCGTCCTTAAGGCGTGATGAGTCCAGTAGAGAACGCGTTCGCCCACATGGTCCAATCCACCTTTGGCCTTGAGCCATGTACGCTCGGCCAAATGGTATGGTAATTTGTCAAGAAGTTTTTGTATTTCAAGGTCTTTCCTGCTCATCTTGAGATAATAGAGCTTCGTCAAGGCCTGGTGCAGAGGCATCGGCGGAGAAAAATCTATTAGCTGGTTGACCCGCTGGGCAATGAACAAATCCCTGGACAACGCGGTGAAGTTTATGCCGCTGAACTAAAGTTTCAGATTCAACATGCCGTCGAGTGACTCTCGTATCTTAGCTTCGGTCGCCCCGCCACCGCCAACAATAACACTTTTCACTTTTCCTTCTCGATCGATAATCACTGTCTGTGGAATTGCTTGAGCTTGGTAAGCGCGGGCAACTGTCCCATCCGAGTCTAAAACCACTGTTGGGCTAATCTTCAAACGATCTAACAGGACTTTGACGTCGGCTGATGTTTGTTCAATATTGACAGCAATCACGTCCACCTCGGCCCCTTTGTACTCAAGTCCCAATTCGGTGATCTTGGGGAGGGATGCAACACAAGGACCGCACCATGTAGCCCAAAAGTCTAGAACAACTATTCGGCCACGCAGATCCGAGAGTTTGAACACTGAGCCATCGAGTCTCTTTAACTCAAAATCGGGTGCCTCTATTCCGATCATTTTAGCTTGCGGCGAATCGGGTGCGTTGCCGACATCGGCGTCAGGCGAATCCAAATCATTGACAAATTTAGGGTCGGGTGCATTCTCTAAAGCCCACTTTCCGAACCGATTGCGTTTGATATCGTCCGCGATCGCTTCGCCCAAAACAATTTTGGATATCTTGGAGAGGTCCACATGGCAAGCGCCCAATTGAGGGTGTTGACCATACAAAAAATCGCCTTCTGTTCGTTCCGGAATAATACTGACTCGAGTACCCGAGTGGTCAAGGGCCTGACAATTCAAGTCCAGCTTTGCCGAGTCATTGCTTGGTGTTTTCTCATCCAGTAGGGCAACTGGCGCATTGGCCTTTTTTCCAATTGGAACAATTTCGGGAGCATTCTGAAGCCAGATGATTTCCGCCACGTTCTTCATTTGAATTTTGCGTTCTTCACCCCGAACCTGCAAAACTAGCTCATCCACATCCATGCTTTGCAACTGACCGCGAATGGCATCACCCTCGCTTGAGACGACCAAGTGCGTGGGCGGGTTGTTTCGTTGAGAACGAGGGAGTGTTAGCAATCGCTTGCGCCCAACTTTTTCCATGGTATCGGTGCCGGTGTACGCAAGCCTTCGCACACCACGGACCATTTCGACGTCGATCTTGTCGGCACTAAACAATGCCGATTGAAATGTGAGGACCCCATCCTTAATGCTTTGGATGTTGGCAGCAAAACAGTCGCCGCTCTTCAGATAGAGCGACGGTTCATCTGCCTCGAGTCTACGACCAAAGTCTGCAGTCGTCTTTTGCTTAACAATCTTTTCAATTTTCGGATTTGTCGAAGTGGGCTCAATGGTGCCGGTGACACCAGCGGCGATCGCAACTGGAAAGAGGGCACTCGAAGGAAGCCAATTCAAAGTGCGAAAAGCCAGGGGCGAAATCTTCGGCTCATCTACAGTACCCATCGCAACGATCCTGCCATAGGAAACGACCCATGGCGATACAAATCGCATGGATGTACCTTGAACGCTACTCGCTTCGTTTGCAACCACGTCCTTGACTGGACCATTTTGACCAACCGACATGACTTCGTCTAATGGGATCTTGACGTCTGCCTTCGTTTCGTCAAGCGACGCCGTAACGTGATTCGATTGTATAGAAACCGATTGGCCGACGAACCTCGCGCCCGACCACAGTTGTATCGAATAGAGCTTTTTCGCGTTCGGTCCGAAAGCATTGTCGACGATGGATGGAAACTCGATTCGATCCACCTGATCGAGCGACACTCTGCCAAGAACATCCGACGAGGTTGAAAAGCCGAACGTTCGATCGGCTAGATCAAAACCCGTTGGCTGTCCAACGAAAGTTTGACCGTTCTTTAAGAGCGTTTCCGGAGATTGGATGTTGCCGTTTTCGTTGGCCTCTTTTCCCTTGGTGACGACGACGGGCGACGAGAAAATGGAACGATAAATTTTGATCGATCGCAGCGAAAGTCGCCCAGCAACATTGTTTGTGAACAAGACTTTTTGTCGACCCGTAAGTCGTAAGCCCTTGTTCAATCGCAACTGCGCAATCGCTATCCCGTTCTGCATGACCACCAACCTCCCTCGAACAGAATCGCAGAGCACTCTCAACGAGATAGCATTGGAGCCATCCATTGGCAATTGAGCCGTCGCAATGTCTGCTGTGGTCTCGTCCTCAACCAGAACAGTGATGGAAAGCGTATTTCGATTTTCGGGCTTGCGTACATGCACTTCAAGTTTATGGGGCTCGCCAATTTGAATGAGCCAATTCGGGCTAGTTGTCTGCCATGCAACATTTACGTCAATCGCAGCCAAGTCTGGGAAGTTTACCGATTGAGTAATGACGGTACCCGCGGTTTCGGTATCGTACGATCCAATTCCTTCAAACCAATTTCCACGTCCACCTTTCTTGACCACTGGTACGCTCTGTTTCCAATCCGAAAGCTTGAGGTCGCCGCTTTCTGACTCCGTTTCAGCAGACGTTCGTAGGATGCTACGAATAGAACCGATCCGTACCTGTTTCTTGCCTACATACTCGCAATCCACATCGACAAATTGATCGCTGATATTCGTGACTTTCCCCGTAAGCGCTTCGCCATTCTGCAGCTCGACAATGAATTGAGTCTCTTGTTGAGGATCTTTCATCTTCTGCCTAGACGGTGGCAGGACAATGCTGTCGACAAGTCTCCACGGTATGACTAATTCCGAAACAAATGCCGGGCATTGCCAAACTAGCGAACCTCGAGGATCCTCAGCTTTCCCAAATTGACCTCGATAGATATCACCACCAATCAGCTGAAGCTTTCCCAGCGACTTATCGGCGTCGAACGTGTTGACTTCGGGCGGATCCATTGCGGCGCAGAGATTCGCTAGCAGGATAGCTGCAATAAGCATTATTGTTTTGATCGCAAATTTGTTTGAGGCAGAGCCTCCAAGCCAGTGCGTTACCAGGCAGGAGCCTGGGAA
>JANLUJ010000749.1:0-1254 GCA_031363425.1 Pirellula sp. | reverse complement strand
AATGTGATGACGTTGCCTCACAAGCCAAGCAAGGCACCTTATACTCGGCCGGGGCAGTTTTCCGCCAGACTGGGCGTTGAGTTTGATCCATTGTATGTCGATGGAAGTTTGGAAGAACCGTTGAAGTTTCAAGCGCCCTCTCTCGCGCTTGCAGGCGATGTAACCCCTGAAAAGTTGTTGTCGCGACAGCTGCTCTTGGGGAAGCTCGATGCTGCTCGCAGGGAATACGACGGCATACAAGCCCTGCGAACTTGGAAGCAGCACCAGCATAGGACCATCGATTTGATGATGTCATCTAGTACTACGAATGCATTCGACGTAGCGAGTGAATCTGAATCCATCCGAGAACGCTATGGAAAGACGGTCAATTCGATGAGTCTACTTTTAGCCCGTCGGCTCGTCGAAGCGGAGGTCCCGTTTGTTACGGTCTTTTGGAAAGAGAACGAAGCGATCGCGGACAAATGCAAAAGCGCTGGTGGTTGGGATACCCACGGAAACAATTTTGGATGTCTGAAAGATAATTTATTGCCCGAATTTGATCAGGCTTTTTCAGCCTTGGTCGAGGACTTGCATCAACGAGGCTTGTTGGATCAGACGTTGCTGATGGTAACGAGCGAGATGGGTCGCAAGCCCAAAATAGGCGATCCTCGATCAGGCGGACCGGGGGGAGCAGGCAGGGATCATTGGACGCATTGCATGAGTGTCGTAATGGGAGGCGGCGGAATTCGGGGTGGCCAAACTTATGGTTCGAGCGATCGCTATGCAGAGTATCCGGCAGAGCATCCCGTTACGCCAGCCGATATCACCAAGACCGTGTACCATGCCATGGGTATCGAGAATTTGCATGCTCGGGATGCACAGGGGCGACCTTACCATTTGCTCGACGAAGGCAAGCATATCGCGCAGCTATTTGGCTAAAATTAGAAGGATGTTGTAAAGCTCTAGAACGCCCCCATGGGCTTGCCCATGGGACGTAAAGCTTCCTGGCTAGAAGCGATCGAATTAATCATTTCCCACGTGGTACACGCCTCTAGCCAATAAGCTTTGGCTCCAACGAGACGAGCTCGATGGGGGCCTTCAAGCTTACGAGCGGACGGCAGAACGGAGAGTGCCTGCTTCTTTTGTCGGCTGTGTCAAGATACTACGATCTAGCGCTCGGTCCAGATTAGATTTTTGGGTAGTGGATCATTTTAAAGATACAGCAGGCTTAGGATATTTAACAAGATCCACTACGGTCAACCCCAATTCCTAAGT
>JANLUJ010000727.1:0-3081 GCA_031363425.1 Pirellula sp. | reverse complement strand
CGCGATAGATGAGGCCCTTCGAAAACAAATCGAAGAACGTAGTCCGGACAGCTTGTGCGCACATTTCATCTAGCGTGAATCGTGTCCGGCGCCAATCGCAAGAACATCCCATGCGCTGCAATTGACCGAGAATACGCTTTTCATATTGTTCTTTCCACTCCCAGATTCGTTCAACCAGTTTTTCGCGACCAAGATCGTGACGCGTCTTGTTTTCTACCTCTTTCAATCTGCGTTCGACAACTGCTTGAGTCGCGATTCCGGCATGGTCAGTTCCAGGCATCCAAAGTGCCACGTAGCCTTGCATGCGGTGCAGCCGAATCTGAATATCTTGAAGCGTGTTGTTAAGTGCATGCCCCAAGTGCAAAGCACCTGTTACGTTCGGGGGAGGAATGACGATCGTAAAAGGCTTTTTGTTTTTGTCGACGTCGGCGTTGAAGCAACCATGCTTTAGCCAACTATCGTAGATTTCCGTAGCGCTATTAGCAAAATCGAATCGATTGGGTATCTCGTTGGTTTCAGCGTTCATGTTCGAATCAGGTGTCAGGTGTCAGGTGTCAGACGAGTGGTTTATTTGTTTATCTGGTTGCGAGGCTCTGCCGGCTCTGCCTCGTAACTCACTGCTTCGCAGGCTCCGCCTGCAGTCCGGGTACTCCAAGAGGCGGAGCCTCCAGGGAAGTGCGTTCCCAGGCAGAGCCCAAGAACGACTGGTTATTTGTTTAGCTTGTATTCGACTGCATCAACCAACGCGTGCCAACTGGCCTCGATAATGTTCTCGCTGACGCCGATCGTTCGCCATGTATCGTGGTCATCCGCACTTTCGATGTTGACTCGAATGCGGGCGGCCGTGCCAGCTTCGCCATTGACGACTCGCACTTTGAAGTCGACCAGTCGCATCGTGTCGAGACTCGGAAAGAAAGGCACAAGCACTTTTCTAAGTGCGGCATCCATGGCATTGACAGGCCCGTGACCCTCAGCAGCCTCAACCCGAACCGCCTCATTGACCTGCACTTTGAGAATTGCTTCGGCATAGGTTTGGTTGCGTTCGATATCCAAATCGCCAGACAGTATCTGGTATTTGATCGTTTTGAAATGTTCGATGTACGATCCGAGACAACGTTTGACCAGCAGATCGAACGAGCCTTCTGCCGCTTCGAATTGATAGCCTTGATTTTCTTTAGCCACCACATCGGCCAGGATCCTGTCAAGGACGGCACGATCATCGGGCAATTGGTGATCTGCCGTAAGGGCCGCAATATTGGACCTACCAGAAAGTTCGCTCACCAAGATTCGACGTTCATTGCCGACCAAGGCAGGGTCCATGTGCTCGTACGTGTGAGCAAATTTATTGACGGCATGCACGTGCATGCCGCCTTTATGCGCAAAAGCACTTCGGCCAACGAAAGGCTGCCCGCTTCGCAATTGGAGGTTGGCTGTTTCATAAACGTAACGGGAGAGTTCCGTCAGATGTTCGAGCGATCGACCGCCGAGAACGGAATACCCCTTTTTCTTAAATTGCAGGTTAGCAAGGACGGTGACGAGGTCTGCATTCCCGCAGCGTTCACCTATGCCGTTGATCGTCCCTTGAACTTGCTCGCAACCAGCGTCGATCGCGGACAAGGAGTTGGCCGTCGCAAGATCGCCGTCGTTGTGGCAATGGATCCCAAGCCTAACCGAGGTACCCGATAAAAAATTTCGGGCGTCGGTCACAATCGCTGCAACTTCTTCAGGCAATGTTCCGCCATTCGTGTCGCAAAATACGATCCACTTTGCACCGGCGGTGGCAGCGGCTTGAATGGCCTGTAGGGCATACTCCCGATTGGCCTTGTATCCATCAAAAAAATGTTCGGCGTCGTAAACCACAGTGGCGTGTTTTGCTAGGAAGCCGACGCTTTCGCCAATCATATCGAGGTTTTCTTGTAGCGATACGCCCAACACGTTTATCGCATGAAAGTCCCAAGACTTGCCGACTACCGTAATGGCTGGCGTTTGTGCTGCAACCAAAGCCATCATGCCGGGGTCGTCTAGGACAGAGACGCCGCGTCGTCGAGTCATACCGAAGGCGCAAATTTGACTGTGACCCAACGGCAAGGCGCGGATTTTCTGAAAGAACATCGTGTCCTTTTCGTTGGATAGCGGGTAGCCACCCTCGATCATATCGATGCCCATTTCCGCAAGTCGGACGGCAATATTGAGTTTGTCTTGGAGCGAGAGGCTGACACCCTCACCTTGAGTGCCGTCCCTTAAAGTAGTGTCGTACGTGTGGATCGAGCGAGCCGACATGATGATTCTTGGTTCATTGAAGCATTGAAATAACGAAAAAACCCCTGAAGCCCTCGTTTTGGCTTCAGGGGTTTTATTTTGTAATCCACGCGTGCCATTTGCACGTCTTAGGATCCCCGAGGCCTAACCGCAATGGGGAATAATAAACACTCGTGGGAGGTGATGCATGATTGGAAACTAGGGTATTCAGTTGGGATTCCAAGTTGCATAAATGCAGCTTGTTCGACACCGTCACTGGTGTAAGAGCGGATTATAGTGATTCCGGTTCGCTTATGGGAGGGGAATATTTCAGGAACGAATATTTCAGGAACATATGCCAATTGGCTCGTCGCGGTTCCTTAAACTTAGGGGCTTTTTCTAGTTTCGTCCTTGATGCAGGTGTCGGGTTGGACAACGTTTTGGGCATTGTGTCTTTAGATTGAATCCCGCCATCCGACTGTTGAAACCCGAAACGCCTGTCTTGTGTAAGTGACTGTAGTCTTAAGGTTCGCATTGTGAAGTCTGAGTATAGCAAGCATTTTGAACAGTCTCTCCGATGTGCATTTTGTCAGGCAGGAGAGAAGGAAGAGCGGGACGCAGTACGATCGATCTTGAACCTTGTCGTCGAAGAGGATGCTACTCAGCGGAACCAAGCTGAACGGTTTTACTCTTTGATTTCAGATAAATCGCAACTACATCCGGTTGCGGCACAAGCAATGTCCCTCGTACACATTCGCCAAGGCCGTTACACGGACGCCCTGAGTTGCTTGAACGAGTCTACCGAGAAAGCAGCAAATGCCACCGGTTCGCTGGCTCCAGGAA
>JANLUJ010000691.1:0-1419 GCA_031363425.1 Pirellula sp. | reverse complement strand
GCGAAATTGACCATGAGAAAAGCGTATGGGTTCAAAGACTCCGAAACCATCACAACCGCACTATATCATCAACTTGGCAACCTTCCTGAGCCAAAAAGAACCCACAGATTCTGCGGATGAGGCGAAAAATTAGGTCCATGTGCCGATTGCTAACGATACAAAAGCCGTTGAGCAGAGTTGTACTTATCGATGGTTCCCGATTGGCAAATCTTATGATCGAACACGATGTGGGTGTTACCGTCGCAAGAACATTTCAAGTTAAAGAAATTTCTAACGACTTTTTCGAGGACGAGTGAAACTGTTGGCAGCTCCTACCCCACATCTCCCTCTGCCTCCCCCAATCCACAACCGCTGCAATCTCGCGCAACTCACATTCCTTCAGCACTTCCCTCCCACAGTAATGCAACGGCAGATGCAGTACATCCTCCTGTATGTCCGGCGCCAACAGATTCAAATTCATGATCGCAGATTCCTTCAAAACTACCGTCAATATTTCTTGCGCCTTGGGTCCCAGGTAGATGACTCTTCGATGCCCGCGCCATCGGTTCTTGTGCTCTTCCCGTTCGTACTGCCAAACTGGATTTGACTGGTCCAGTTCGCTAACTTTCATGTTGACGATGTCATGGGGACGCATACCCAACAGTCTATGGATTGCACCATCGCGGCGACATGGGGAGTTGCGGAGGTAAGGGTCGCGTCGATCCAACAGTCGTCGATCGGCTGGATTGGCGGCGACTCTTTCGCAACTGTTCGGCCATACCTCAGGCCGGGAACAGATTGCAATCCATGCAGGACAGACGAAGGTACCATTTCCTCGCTCACCGCCCATTTAAACATTCGTCGGATCTTGTCTATGCGTCGGTTCACCTGAGTACGGCAGATCCCTTGGACAATAAAGTGTTGCTGCATCGCTTTTAGTTTGAGCGGACCGAAATCGGAAGCCGGTGTGCTTCCGTAAAGTTGCCGTAGGGGCTTCATAGCGTACTTCAAGTTTACAAACTCTTTGGTCGGCTTGCCCTGGTACACATAGTAAGCCTCTGCGAATTTTCGATATCTAGTCAACAGATCGCCAACAGAAAGCTGGGGAACGTTTAGCTTGGAGCGTTCAGTGACTTGTTGCTTTTCTTTGCGAACCGCCAACCACTGCGCGATTAATCTGTTGTAGGCTTCGTGGCTTTGATCTGACCCGTATGGACCAAGATAATGGTCGGCCGATAAACGGACGACCGCACGTCCAGAGGCCTTATGGAGGCAGTACTTGGGGACCCTATTGCTACCTGCTTTTGCGTATTTCATTCGAGCAAACTCCTTTGATGTGTCGGATGCTCCGTAATTTACGGAGGAAAATCGACATGAGGTTCGCTCGATCTGCCAAAAGATCGGTACGCTAAGTCTAGCGTTCGTATGGACTTAAGTTCA
>JANLUJ010000678.1:0-2927 GCA_031363425.1 Pirellula sp. | reverse complement strand
GGGTGCAGGCGGGTTAGCTCAATTGATTGAACGCCATACAGGCGAACGCATTCGATTCTTTCTGTTGCGATCCCACTACCGATCGACAACTCTCTTTGGCGAAGAACCGTTGGCCGAAGCCGGCGCTTCCCTGGAAGCATTTTATCGCCTAATCCAGCGATTTGAGCGCATTGCAGGCCTGTCCTTTTATGATGCAAGCCAATTGCCTTACAACCAGCATCGCGGCACTTTTGCTGTTCCCACCACAAAGAATGAGGCAATCAACGAAGTAGTAAGGTTGAGAGAATCGTTTCTAACCAAAATGGACGACGACTTCAATACGGGGGGCGCCACGGGCGACCTGTTCGAAATCGCGCGTTCGATGAATCGATTCATCGATGCTGAGCAGCTAGAGGAAACGGCCAAACGATCTCAAGAGAACCTGAGATTGCTCGTTATCGGAATGAGTATCCTCAAGGAACTTGGAGCCATTCTTGGAATCTTCATCAAGCCCCCGAAGCAATCGAATAATAACGACGGGACAAATGATCTTCTCGAGGGGCTGATGCAACTTTTGATACAGGTCCGAACAGAAGCCCGTGTCAAGCGAGATTTCGCGATGTCCGACTCGGTTCGAAACGGACTAACTCAAATCGGGATTGCCTTGCAGGACGGAAAAGAAGGAACCACCTGGACCATTAATCGCGGGATTTGATATCCGGCTGAGGACAGCCGGACCTACGTGAGTGTCCGGCTGAGGACAGTCGGACCTACATGGCGAACACGTTCCAAGGCTCCGCCTTCAGTTTCGACCATCTGCAAAACAGAATTTTTGGGTAAGCGGCAAGCGGAGCGTAGTGAAACGAAAGCCTACTCCTTGGCTTTTTCTTTCTCGATTTTCGGATCACCTGGCAATGATTTTGCCAATTCAGCAATCTCCTTGATCTTGGAATCGAAGCCCGCGGGCTTGCCTTTTTCGCATTCCTTCATCAACGTCGACGCAAGCGAATGGATTTCTTTGTAAGTTTTCAAATGCTCTCCAGTCGGGCAAACGTCTAGCTCTGACAATGCTGCAACGATTCCACGCAGGGCATCACTTGGTTCCTTATTCGCTTTCATGTTTTCGGTGGTGTTGAGAATGAGCCCCTTCATGCTCAACGCAAATGCCGAGGAATCCTTTGAGTTATCGGTAAAAGGTAATTCGGCAGGTCCACAACCTACCATCGAGCACAACAGCAAACCCACACCAAGAAATAATCTATGAGCTTTCGGCATCGTCGCTTCCCTTATTTTGATATCGCGTTATCGTCGCATTGTACTGTTGCAGGTTGGTTTGAACGATCGAATTCTATGCCACAAGATTACAATCCGGCGCTGCACAATCGCATTTTCATTGTGCGTGCCATCAATCGTAAGTCAGTTCACTGTTAAGTCAGTTCACAGTATAGTGATCACTCGTAGCTTCCGACCACTTGGCCGTCTGCCTGAGACAATAGCAAACGCCACGTTAGTGGTTCGATTGAATTGGGAATAAACGTTACGGATCCATCACCTCGAGCGACTTGTACGCCCCCTGTGTGCCGACTTCGTGCCGTTTGATATGCTCGATTTGTAACCGAAGGAGCTAGACAACGTAGATTGCGGTCTGTCGCCCAAATCGAACTGCAAAAACTGCTCCTGTCTCGCTTGGTATCATCCAAGGCGTTTCCATTTGGCACGAGGAATTCCTGCGGAGTTGGCGGGTTGTTATACCGGGATCCACCACAAAAATACACGCCTACCGGATAAGCCCAAGCGCCCCGAACGTCGGTTCCACGATTGGCGATGATTAGTTCGGACAGGAAAATGGTGTTCGACAAACCATCGCTGATACCTCCAAATCCAGTCGGAGGCCCACCCATGGAAAAGGGACCGCGGGCCTGCGGTAATGCATAATCACCCGTCGAGAAAGCGTTTGCCCCTCCACCGTTGGCAGCATAATTTCCACGGGCAAATTTCGCGACAACACCGGTTACTGCCGAAGGCTGGGTTTGACTATCCCAAGTCAGAGAAAACTCATCGCTGGGGCATAAAAATGTTTGCACCCTTTGGCTGACAACAAAATCGCTATCGCGTGCAAACCTAGCATTGAAAAAATATTGAGAATGAAGGTTCGTTTGTTCGATGAAAGGCAAAATCATGACGCACCAACTCGGTCCCCAACTGGTACTATCCGATGCTGCGCCCACACCGTCGCGATTATGGAAACCGGCAGGCGGAATTCGCTTGTTGGCAGACTCGTAGTTATGTAGCGCAAGTCCTAGATTCTTTAGATTATTCGAACACGACATGCGGCGTGCAGCCTCGCGTGCAGCTTGAACGGCAGGCAACAAAAGTCCTACCAAAATGCCAATGATCGCAATCACAACCAAAAGCTCAACCAACGTAAAACCAGAGCGACGCCGGCTTGGGAGAGGAAGTATTTTCATAATGCTTCTTTCAATGAAAGGCAGGTGAGTAAAAAACGGCAGGCAAAATAACATTTTCAGCGTGCAATCTTAACAAAACCTTAACAATCCGATGAAGCCTGTCTAAAAATAGTTGAATATTTCCTGCCTTGAGTTGAGTTTCTCAGACTGCCAATCGCTACGGGTGTGACCGGCTATTCGGGTTGTTAGGATGCCATTGATAAAAAGTCTTCGCAGTAGTTTTTTCGGTGCTTGCCGAATTTCGAGAGGCTTACCACTCGGTGTTGTTCCGTGATTACATCCCAAAGTTCGCTCGCTTCAATACATCGTAAGTTCAGCATCGATTGCGCTCCCTTTTCCTTCCATCGCATTCCACTCCGTTCCATGCGATCTTTGATCACATGGCGACAAGCTCCCTCAATGAACCCTGTAGCGATCGGAAGACCTTTGGCCAGGTACTCGTCGTACTTCATCCTGGAACGATTTGCGTCCAGGTAGTGA
>JANLUJ010000651.1:0-2302 GCA_031363425.1 Pirellula sp. | reverse complement strand
AAGCGGAACGCAAGCAATACGACCGAGCCAAGCGAATGCTCGCCGCGAAAGAAAAGCGGAACGCGACCGCCTAGCCGATTTGCGACAAAATCCCTACTGGTTGACGTGGGCGCTTACGGCTCTAATTCGATCTGGTATTGGCCGATCAGGATGTCAGGGGACAATCTGGATCGTACTAGTTCCGTGTGTCACACGATTTGTTCCGTCAAATACTTCGATCACAATTGGGTAGAATCCAGGTTGCAACTTCGAAGCGTGACAAATCGTAAATCCAAAACCGCCGTTGACTAGTAAATCATCGCTCGCTTCGCCCAGTGTTTTTCCAGTTGCCGGATCAAGCATTCTAGCCAATACTGTAGCTTGCGAAGTAAAAGCATGATCTTTCGGGTATAGCACACCTGTAAACGCTATATTCGCGGTCGGGCTGTATCTCTCCTCAAGCGGGCTAACGTCGTGCATCCAAATATGTGGTCTAGGAAAACGCTCAGCAAGCTTCGCCTTTAGATTATTTTTCTCGGCGACTACGAAAAAGAGTGTGAGTGCCAAAGCTACAATTGCTGCTGCCGCAAGTAACTCTCGGATGCTGAGATGAAATGTATGATTCTTACGCAAGGCGCGTGTTGGATGATCATTCATTTTAAGCAGTTGCATTGAAATCAGAACGGGTCAATTCTCCCTGATTCTATAGGAGTTATTCCTGACCTGCAATTTTATTATCCCTGATTCCTTTCAGTCATCCTGGTTTCGATACTTTGGGTGCCAAAGCGAGTTTCGCGTTTTGAAAACAGCGCTCTGGTCACATGACCGGGTAAGAGCTTTTGCCTGCAAATCGCTTGGTAAAGTGTTGAGTACCCCAGACAGAATTCGAATCTGTGACCTCAGCTTTAGGAAAGCCGCGCTCTATCCAACTGAGCTACTGGGGCATCAATGAAAACATAGGCAGAAACTCTTTTCACAACAAAATCGCATTTCGTGCTTTCCGTTTGTGATTCTTAAGTAGTTTTGCACAATGCCATTTCAGTTGCTCGATTGTACCCGTGAGCGACAAACCATTCTACGGGGTCGATCGGAGTACTTGGCGATGCGCAGGACGCTCGCCCCCGTAGTCGACTCGTGACCAGGATCGATGACATGGCCGTAAACAACCATGTACAAAATGCTAACAAAAACGTTGGCGACCATTGTCAAAAACGCCACGCCGATGAGTGCAGCCACTCGACCACTTGCCATTTCGATCCTCCTCTTCCTCGACCTTCGCTGTTCGTCAGTGCCTTATATCGCCATCTGGCAGTAAATAATACCACGCTATAACATGTTTTGCGTGCAAGCCCTGACCTCGTCCCATGGGAGAGAACAATATGCCTACGAGGCCGTGGAATCACCCAATGAAAATAAAGTCGCCGCTCCCTTTGAACGTAGTGAACATTGCCGTAGCGATGGCGGTTTTCTCATGCTCGATTTTCGCCCAGGACGTTACAGTCGCGGACTCAAGTACAGAAGATGTTGCATTTTGCTCGCGCGTTGACGGCACCCAGCAACGGTATGTGATTCGGCTGCCAAAGAACTTCGACAACAATGGTCCGATCGATCTACTGAATGCACTTCATGGTCACGGTTCAGATCGTTGGCAGTTTGATCGCGATTCTCGACCTGAGTGCAGGGGTGCGCGAGACGTCGCCGCAGAGCGAGGAATGGTCTTTGTCTCTCCGGACTATCGAGCGAAAACGTCCTGGATGGGGCCAGCCGCTGAGTCCGATTTACTCCAAATTTTGGACGACCTACACGGACGCTTTCGAGTGCGTAATGTTATCGTTTCCGGAGGTTCGATGGGTGCCACTTCTGCGCTGGCGTTCGCGGCATTGCATCCTGACTCAGTCGACGGCGTTGTTTCGCTCAATGGGACTGCAAATCTCGTTGAATACGATGGCTTTTCGGATGCGATTGCCGAGTCCTATGGAGGTTCCCGATCAGAAAAGCCGGACGTCTATCGCGATCGGTCGGCTGAACTTTTTTCACATCGATTGAAGATGCCTATCGCATCCACAGCGAGAGGCAAAGATACCGTCGTGCCGCCCGACAGTACGTTAAGACTAATTGCGTTGTTACAGAAACAGGACTCTCCTGTGCTATCGCTACATCGACCGGAAGGTGGCCACGAAACGAATTATGAGGACACTGTGGCAGCATTTCGATTTGTTTGCGAACAACGCGAACTCAAACGCAGAACCTTGGAATCTGCAGTTTTTAAGTTGGTCCCAGAATCGTTCACTGCGGTTTGCCTTGGGGACAGTGTAACTGGTAT
>JANLUJ010000617.1:0-1769 GCA_031363425.1 Pirellula sp. | reverse complement strand
GCCGACGGCCTGGCGATTGCGTGGACTATCCGCCAAGCATTGTAACCTATTTCCAAGAGTGCATTGCCATCGCCTGCATTCTTATCGGTATGCTGAGCATGCTCAGCCGAAGTGGTTTAGCGAGCACGCAGCAAAGCGGCTGACGATCTGTTTCGCGCGAGCGCCGAAAAGTAATCATCAATAAACTCAATCGGTACCGCAGTGTTTGCACTCTCACCTTCGCCCTGCCCACTATTCTGCGCGTTCAGATAATTGATTACAACCAGGGCATCCAGAGGGGAAACAAAATTATCGCTGTCCACATCTAGAAAAGGAGGCGGGCTTCCCGTGCCGACTGGTCCAGACCCATTTGTATTCAAATAGTTGATAATGGTTAATACATCGAGCGGCGATATCGTATTGTCACCATCAACATCGTTAGGATTTACGAGATTATGCCAACTGCTATCGTCGTCCGTAATATTGAGCTTACCTGTCCCAGGGGTAAAGCCCACAGCGGTCGCGGTGATCGTGACCGTTTTGGTCCCAGTGATAGTACTATTGTCCAGCGCTGTGATCGTAAAGTCGATCGAGGATTGGTTGGCGGGAATAATGATCGAGGCAGGCACGGTCGCCGAAGTCACATCGCTACTGCTCAAGTTAACAACCAAAGCCTGGTTTAGGTCCGCATCAAATCTTGACACCGTCCCAGTGGCAGTGCCGTTCTTCTCAGGAATCGAAGTTGGATTGATACTGATGGAAAGGGTCGTCGAAAGCGCATGCAGAATCAATCGGTAGCTTCCCGTTGTATCCTGACCACCACCGACGTCACCATTGCCGGTTTCTGCGTTGTAAAGAATGTTGCTAGCGTTTGACACACCAATGAAATAGGTTCCAGCAACCGTAAACGTGTGACGTAGGTAGGCATCAAAGCCGACAGTACTTTCGCTAGGTGCCTTCGCATTGTTATTGAAATCCAGTTGCAGTCCTTGGGCATCGAAGAGCCGTAGATATGAATTGAGCCCGCCGGTTCCGTTGGTGATCGTATCGATGTCGATATCAATGATTTGTCCTGCGGTTACGACAAAACTGAACATATCGACATCTGTGTCAGGCGAAATAACAAAATCAACGTTCGTCGGCGACGTAGAAATCGCACCCAAGGGAATCGCTTCCGAAATAGAATCGTCTAGATCGGTCGTTGCGATCGTCGCCGTCTGAATATTCAGTTGGTAGCTTCCAGTCGAATTTGCCCCGCCTGAAGTATCTCCGTTGCCAGTCAATGCGTCGTATTGAATGTTGTTGTTGTTCGATATGCCGATGTAGTAGTTACCCGCGGTTGCAAAGTTGTAACGCAGGTAGGCATCATAACCGACTACATTTTCGTCCGGTGCTGTGGCGGCACCATTGGAGCCTAGCTGATGTCCCTGTTCATCAAACAATCTTAAAAAGGATCCCAGACCACCGGGACCATTCAATGCGGTATCGATATCGAAATCGACAACTTGTCCGGCGAGTACGGAAAAGCCAACCATGTTGACATCGGTATCAGGCGAAATATTGGCGCTAATCGATGTTGGCGTTAGCGTGATACTTCCCACTTGTAAAGCTTCTACGATTGCGTCGTCTGGGTCCGTCAGGACAGAGGAAGCGGTTTGTACGATCAACTGATAACTACCGATCGAATCAAAACCGCCAGCGGTATCGCCGTTGCCAGTGAGTGGATCGTACTGCACATTGTTGAAGTTTGATACCCCAAGGTAATAAGTACCGCCGGTGACAAACGTGTA
>JANLUJ010000577.1:0-4496 GCA_031363425.1 Pirellula sp. | reverse complement strand
CAATGCTTGGCGTCGCTCGCCATTGCTCCATGTGTCCCCAAGGTCATGACCGTGGTTTTTCCTGCTCTCAACGCAATCAGCTTCGCCATTACTGTTTCATCGGATTCATCCGACTGCATTTGCCAAAGACTGATCGCATCGCGACGCGGCAGGAACACAAGGTCTGCGGTTTCGAACAAGGAACTGCACCACGATTGAGCCTGTTCGGCACTACACAGCAACGTTCGATGGTTGACATCAAAACTAATCAGCCAGCCGGCCAATCTTGCCTGCCTTACCGCTTCGGCGATCGTCGCACGGATGGCTTCACCAAGCCACAGCGAAATGCCAGTTACATGCAACCACTTGGACTTACCAGGCACAAAAAAATCAGTCGGCAAGTCCGTTGGTTCAAACCTTGAAAAAGCCGAATTCGAACGATCGTAGATAACTTGGCTGTTTCGTGGAGGAGTGCCGTTTTCCAGGAAATAGAGCCCAACCCGATCCTCGGCGGTCCAGACGACATTTTTCGTATCGACACCATGGGCCGCAATTGCTCTATCGATCTTCCTGCCTAAGTGGTTGTCGGTTAACCGAGAAATCCAAGCGACCTGCTTGCCCAGCCTCGCTAGACCGACGGCTGTATTCGATTCGCTGCCTCCAACATGCACTTGTAAGCTTTCGGCTTGTTCTAATCGCAAGTAGTCGTCGGGGGTGAGTCGTAACATGGTTTCTCCAATCGTCACGACATCGTAAGTGGTGATGCGGCACTCGTTCTTGGATGGCCCGATCATGCTTCACAATCCCATCTGCAGGCTTGAACCCCATTTGCAGGCTTGAACATAGTGAGACGCGGTTTGCGAGATCTTGTCCCAATCATGATCGCGTAGTGCAACTGGATCAAGCAACTGACTGCCGATTCCAACAGCCACAGCGCCAGCAG
This sequence comes from Pirellula sp., assembly GCA_031363425.1. Taxonomy (GTDB): domain Bacteria; phylum Planctomycetota; class Planctomycetia; order Pirellulales; family Pirellulaceae; genus JBKCUI01. The sequence goes on along the minus strand of JANLUJ010000577.1, from coordinate 3,574 downwards.
CAAAGTAAGATGGAATAGTCTGCAGGTCGACTCCACCCGTCGGCATGAGCTTGAGGTACGGCATTGGTGCTAAAACGTCTCGAATGTAGTTAGCTCCCAAGTTCCTCACTGGGAATACTTTGACAATGTCGGCTCCTGCATCCCAACCCGCCGCAATCTCCGTCGGAGTGAATGCGCCAGGGCATACCACGATCTTGTTCTGTTTGCAAAAATCAATAATCGAAATAGAGGTGATCGGTGAGACCACGAATTGAGCACCCGAATCAATCGCAAGTTTTGCCTCATCCAGCGATCGCACAGAACCTATTCCGATAACGGAATCTCCAGACGAAATTGATTGGCACTCGTTTCGCAAACTCCGTACGACTGCTGGCGTTGCCGCATTGGTCAGCGTGAACTCCAAAGCATGAATGCCTGCATTAAAAAGCGATTCGGCCATCGATACTGCGGACGACAAATCATCCAGCCTAAGAATCGCAACCATGCGTGCACGAAGGATCGTTTCTAGTACTTTGTCCATTGTTGGTAATTAAGGGTAACGTTGCTCGCCAGCGGGTAGTGGGAGTCAAAGCGACTAGCCACGTTCTGGCGAACGAAGCCACGATCAGGTCGGTTCAGCCCAAATTCTAGTCGCTTAATTTTGCTAGCGAACAAAGTTGGAAAGATTTGCTGATTGTATCGATTGTACTGGCCGATAGAAACCAAAAGAAGGACGGTCGCTCTCAGTTGGAGCGTAGAATCCATTTGTCTTGCAGACGAGCAAATCTTCAGGGGCGTATTGAAATGAAATCTGTCTTATTCGGTTGGCTGCTTGGATTGGGACTTTTGGCAAGCCATGTAGGTTGCTGTTCAATACGTATGGTCGGCGATGGATGCGACACGGGCGAATGCGGCGGCGTGCTGGGATGCGACGGGATCGGATCTTTTGGCACGCTTCGATCTCGTATTGCGTCTCGCATTCGCGCTACCAACTGCGGTTCGGGTTGTGGCGAAATCTACTGGGATGAGCATATCAACGAGCCGCCGGTATGTGACCCCTGTGGATGCAATGGTGAATTTGAATGCGGTGGTGGCCGGACTTGCCCAACAGCATTGGGGCGATTGAGAAATCTTTGGGGGTATCGATACGTACCAGCCAATTGCGAGGAATGTTCCACTTGCAATGCTGGAATGCGGGTCGCCGGCTCGTGCGAAACGTGTGCTGGCAACACACATACGGATCATGCCTCGGAAACGCAATATTCAACGCCAGCACGGATGTCGAATCAACCGGTGGAAGAGTCTATCAACTCCAGAACTCCGACCCCGGCATCGAAGCCAAAGCCTCAACGTGCACCTAGTCCCGCCCCGACTCCCGTTCCTGACTCCAATGCAATGCAATGGCAAAGCGAACCTTCGGAACGATTCGTGGTTGGAAGCGGCGTCGCTCCCAAGGCAAGAACGACAGTAGCAAAACCGGTAACGGCTAATGCAAAGCAGTTTCTACAAGGCAAGCCACGTCTAGTCACGAATCCTCGATAGGCCTGTCCGCTTCGCAGTTATCCTCAGAACTCCCCGCGCCGAACGGGTCGAACTATAAAAAGGGACAACGCCAATCCTACCAATAGCCCGATAACTAGGAAAAGAATAAACGGTAGTGGGGACTGAGACCAGCTCCAGTTGTCCGTTAGTGTCGTTCCGAAAATCGCGCCCAGGGTTGCAAAAGGAAAGAACACGGCTGCCAACATATTGAGACGATGTGCAGCTATCGTCATCTGATGCGTAGCGTTGGCTTGTTCGTCGGCTCGTCGAATCACGGCGACATCCATTGAGTTCTTGGCGTCCTCGTAGAGCAACTCGGCTTGCCGCGACAAGTCGTAAGCTCGGTCTCGGTGATCGATCAACTGCCGATCCTCAGGTAGTGCTTTTCTAGCTTCTTCCAATGCATCGAGTAGATTGCGACTTGAGCGAACGAGGGGAGCTAGCCCTTCCAGCAAAGGCAGATAGTCATCAGCTCGAATGGCGGTGGTTTCTTGGTGTTCGTACTGGTCGATCCGTTTGGCATACCGATCCAAATGCATAGCTAACGACATCTTACCAGGGTCTCCATTGCTGCATCGCCATTCGCCCTGACTGTCCCTCCAAAAAAGAACTCCGCGCCGACCGGCTTCATCGTGTTCTGGAACCACGTGCGCGATGACTAGTAGATCTTCGTTTGCTTTCATCACTCGCTGGCGACCCACGTTGGTGCCTAGTCGCATTCGAAATTCTTCTGGAAACGAAGACCAATTGGATGGAATGAGTGGGGTAGTTGCCATTTGCAAAGATTGGGTCAGAAAAAATGGGAGTGTAATTTGCAATCGGAGTTTTGAATAAAGGACCTCCATTATGCACGCGGAATTGGTTCTGCTTCAAGCGGTCTCGAAATCTCGTTTTAGATCGAGTGACTTGCGTGTTTTATTTCCTTTTGCGATGATCCAAGCGGTTGGGATTCACCGCGACCTGACTTCTCAGATTGTACTGAGGCTTTTCCATTCCCGGTTTTGTTGGAGACTATTTATGAAAACGCTTTTCATTGTTGCGACGCATATGGCAACGACGATTCTATTTGCTGACCCAGTTAATTTGCTCAAACCGACGAACAAAGTAGATAGTTGGCGATTGGAGCAAGCGGGAGATGCCAAAGCGGAAATGAAGATCGAGGACGACTCGGTCGTTTTCCGAACTACCACAATCGATTCCACCGATTGGCATGTTCAGGCCGTGCAGACAAATTTGGATTTGAAGGACGGAAAGACCTACACGATCAAGTTCAAGGCGAAATCGCCCGACGAAATCGGCATAACCCTAAATGCTATGATCGATCAAGAGGATTGGCATCAAATTGGTTTGAACGAAGAAGTTCAGCTGCGCAAAGAATTCAAGGACTTTAGCTTTGAATTCACGGCCAATGATACCGTGGCTAAAAAGAACCGAATTAGTTTTGTTCTTGGGAATTCCAAGGGAATCGTGTACGTAAAGGACCTAACGTTGAACGCCAAGTAACACTTAAGCGATTCGATGGCGATGAGCATTTCTAGCCCGATCACGCCAGGACCCGATATCGGTGCCGAGGAGTGTCTTAGCAACTGCCAAAATAGCTTTCGCCATCGCGTTATTAGAAAAGGCAAAGGAATTTCAAAATTCTTGCGAATTGCATCCGATTACTGGTTTTTGATCTTGGAACTCACGTTGCTATTCTTGCGCCAGGCGGTTAAAGTTTGATACGTTGGGCGAGGTTTGGGGAACCGCAAAGTTCCCTCCAACTCCAACAAGATGTAAGCAACAGGTATCTCGAAGACAGCCGCGAACTTTTTCAGTCTCGTCCGCCATTGAGTTGTTCTGCCGCATGCATCGGACGGTCTGTCCGAGTGGTTTCCGCGGATAGACCTAGTCGCGATTTGTTTAAAATGCTGCCGTTGTGGTAGCGATCGGTGATTTGGAAACAGGTTAAGTTCAAGGGTTATTTGATGGGTAAGAACATTTTTGTGGGTAGCCTTGCGTGGGCCACTACGTCCGAGAGTCTCGAACGAGCATTTGCTCAGTACGGGGTGGT
>JANLUJ010000563.1:0-9720 GCA_031363425.1 Pirellula sp. | reverse complement strand
TTTTCCTTTTTCGTCGAGCAATCCGCAAATCTTGGCCGAAGCTGTTGCGTCTCTTTCGTGCGGATACTTGCCCCCCCAAGCGTTAAATCGCCATCGTGTCGCCCCAAGTTTCTTGCGATCGTCACTCAACAGAAAAGTTGGACCAAAGTCCCGAATCCAGCAATCGTTGGTATCGATATCATGAATCGTGACGTTGTCAGCATTGACTAGAAACTGGCGAGCTTGCAAACTGGCTTCGGGTGTCCCTCCAAGAACATGTACTTGCTCAACTTCGGCCAACGTGCGAACCATGCGTTCCGTAACGTGCGGAATATTGGTGAATTTACCTGGCCAAGTCTTTTCGTTGTGTGGCCATGCAATCCACGTTGCTTCGTGCCTTTCCCATTCTGCAACCCAACGGTATCCGGCATCCACCGCCGCTCCAGTAGTCGCTCCCGTGGTCGCTCCATCCTTAGTTGACATAAATCGTTCGATCGTTCTGTTGTGTCATGCGAAATCCATGTAGTCGGCAATTATACAGATTAGGCAAGCAACATTGGCGCTGCTTGATTTGCAATTTGCCTATCTACTTGCAATTTGAATTCCGTATCCATTCGCGTTCTGTTGCAGAGTGAGCGAAACCGTGCAGTTTCACCACTGCAAATACTCCTCGAGCGAGTCCTGGATCAAATCGATCGATGGAAGCACTCCCGTCCAAAAATAGAAATCTGCTGCCGCTTGATGTGCCATCAACTCAACTGATTCGATATGTCTCACATTGTGGACTTTGACAACATCGCGCCATTGACGCAATTGTTTTTCCGGGGCGCCTTTCAAAATCAAACAACTTGCGGACTTGCTCCAACAAAGGGAGGCAATTTGACGAGCAAAGATAGCATTGGGCACATTCGACAATACCAAACAGCCAACCGTCGCATTACCTTGTGCAAATGCTTCGAGCGATGACAATCCAGGTGCGTCTTCTAGTTGGTTCGCGTTGGCTTCGAGTTCTTCTGGAATAGCAACGATACGATTTGCTAACTCTGGATTTGCGAGTCGCATCACCCGTGCAATGCTGCTGTCTCCGACAACCAAAATCGAAGATTGCCGATCGTTTTCTACGTTGATGTTGCCGTTGGGGAACGATGCTCGCGAAGCAGCGAGCAAGGGCTCAACACAATGAATGATCCCAGCGCCGAGCGTGTTGTCTCCTAGCCAGGAACTACCATCAAGACGTGCTACATTGACTTGTCCAAGGCACATTGCCGACTCCGTCACCGTATCCAGCAAGGACAGTGCCTGGCTTTGAAACGGATCGAAAATGGCCATGCCGCTGAGCCCTAAAGCTTGAACGCCATGAAACGCGATTTCAAATTCGTCTATCTCTACTTGAGATGTAAAAAATCGCCAATCTACGCCACATGCGCGCGCGGCCCGGTACATCACAAACTGCGTTGGATTGCCGGCTACCGGATTACCCAAACAGCAGACGTATGGCTGAAGCACGCGAGTTAAGTTCATAATCACCGTTCGACTGAGGCATGATCTATAGTTGTACTTGTTTCGATCGTATAACCCCGTTTAACCCCAAGCCGAAGGCAATGGCGCGTAGGCAAGCGCGGAGAATCAAAACACCAGCGATAGCGAACCAATTCGACGAAGCGTTTCAGCCATCAATGCGTCTTCACTTGCCTCATCATCGGCTTCGTAGGTCACTGAAAATCGCAAGAAACTGCCGGCGTCGTCCCACGGGACAGTCACCATCGAATGTTCGGTAATGAAATACTGGGATGCTTCTTCGGCATTGGCAAATTGCAATCCTCCCTGAATTCCTTTGGGGGCCTTGGTATACAAGAAATAACTACCACCAGGGACAACACAAGTGAAGCCACAACTGCGTAAACAGGACACTAGCTTTTCAAGTCGACGCCGATATTTCGTATTGATGCGTTGTGGGATCTCTGGCGAATCGAGTCCCGTAATGGCGGCTCGTTGCACTGCTCCAAATTGACCGCTGTCACAGTTGTCCTTAACATCGGAAAAGGCTTGAACGATCTTGGCGTTTCCGCAAACCCAACCGATACGCCAACCGATCATATCAAATCCTTTGCTCATCGAATGGACTTCGACTCCAACTTCCATCGCACCAGCCGTTTGGAGGAAACTCAACGGCTTGCCTCGAAATGTCAAGAGGATGTGCGCAGCATCCTGCACAACAATCATTTTGTGTTTGTGAGCGAGATCAACTATTTCCGCATAGAACTTTTGCGTTGCGACTTGGCCCGTTGGACTATTAGGGTAATTGAGCACCAACATCTTGGTACGCTCCCAAGTTTCATCCGTCACGCGACTAAAGTCAGGATAGAAATCATTTTCGGCCAAGAGCGGCAATCGATGAACTGTCCCGCCATAGTATTTTGTATGTGTGCCAGCCACGGGATAGCCGGGCACCGTCATCATCGTAATATCTCCTGGATTGATGAAACAAGCAGGCAACATGGACAGCGCCGTCTTGCTACCAATACAGTGATTGATCTGAGTGTTCGAATCTAGCTCGACCTGAAACTCGCGTTTCATGAATCGACTTACCGCCTGCTTGAATTCAGCGGGACCATTGTCCATGTATCCACGATTTTCGGGCCGATTGATTTCGATGGACATTTGCTGACGGACTTTGCTATCCGCCATGGAGTCGTTTTCGCCAATTCCAAAGTCAAGCAATCCACGATCTGGATAGTCAGCTAACGCTTTTCGTTTCGCTCGCTTGATCTTCTCAAATTTGTATATCTCGTTGCTCTTTCCATAAGCCATACCGCCGATTCGATCAGCAAAAAGCTCCTGAAAATATGGGTCCTGAATAGGAACATTGGGCTTAGCAACGGCAGGTGCAGTCGACATTGGCATTCAGAAAATAAGTGGAATCGGTACGGAACGGCTAGTCAGCCGACCATATGATACGCAAAGAATGCACTTTCATCCATCGGCAGGATTATCAAACCATCAGCAGGCGGATGCCAAAAAAGAATCTTGTTTTCTGCCAGCCACTTTCCGTCGACGGTTAGCAACATAGCCTGCGATAGCGGCGCAAGCAGCAAGGCAAATGGAACTTGGCTCTGGTACAGCGTTAACAGCAATGAAATTGGAGATAAAATCCGATTGATTGCCAATGTAGTTGATCCCGCTGCCAACCGCATTTCCATTTGCGTCATCAAGCCTAAACGCATTGGTTCCCAACAGCACAAGCTCGCCATTGATGTTCACGAAGAGTGGTGCTCCAGAATCGCCCACTACGACATGCGATTCAAATTGCACATAGTCACTGCTTCCCGGCCTGTCGTATGCCAAGATCAAGGAATCGTTGTTTGAGTTGCCCTCGAATGCAACATTCTCGCTAAAACCAGTGATCAGGTTTCGACCAACCTCTTGAGATTGAAAAGCGGGGAAATTCTCAGGCGAACGGCCCATTAGATAGGCATTGTTTCCTTGAAATACCCCCGCCGGGTCGATCGGAAAATTGCCATTGGGAATTGTCCCCGTCAACAAGGTATTAGAAAATTTGAATGACTTGATGCTGGATGGAACGTTCGAATCCAAAACTCCAAGCCACAAGTCTGTGGAGCCCACTTTGACGTTGGTGGCAGTAACCGTTCGTTGGACAGCACCTGAACTCGGATCGTTAGAAGGATAGAAATTGATGGCTGCCCCAGTGCCTGGAAGAAAATGGAAAGCGGAAACGACAACGTTTGGACTAATCAATGTTGCCCACCGCCCACTGGCGGATTGCCCGACGCCACTCAGATTGAAGGGCGAGGCAATAAAGTTTGGGGAGTTCGTAAAGCGGTCATTAGTCGCAGCCGTGTAGGAATCGATCACCGCGGCATGTGTTTGTGCCGAAAGCAGCCCAATGAAAGCTAAAAAAATGACACTCTGGCGACTATTTGGCTTTTCCATACATGCAACCAAAAGAAAGACTAAAACGCGTTTCGTAATTAACAATCCTTCAGTCTACTTTGACAAATCCCGTATTCAATGGGCGAGCCATGCTCGGTCGCGGTTTATCGCTCACATCTGTGCGTTTTTGCACTAAAACAGCTGAGAAATGCAGTAAAAGCAATCTTTCCAGAGAATATGTAGGGCCGCGTCAGATCGCTATTAGGCGACCCGGACCTAAAACAGTGCAACTTCAAAGCGAGAGTTAGAGATCCTGAGTTCTGAAGCGAATCACTAGCTTGCGCGTCGTGCTAAGTTTGACGTCGTGCTAGAATGCAAATTCTATGCTTCAACTAATCGTTTTCTCCTAGAGAGACTCCATGCAATCATCGGCCACGGCCATCGACGTCACCGACCTTTCGAAAACGTACCGGGAAGGGCTAATTTTCCGGAAAATCCATAACGCCCTAAGCCATGTATCGCTTTCGGTAAAACGGGGTGAAGTATTTGGGTTGCTTGGCCCCAACGGCGCCGGCAAAACCACACTGATCAAAGTTTTGCTGGGGATTTTGCATCCCAATCAAGGGTCAGCCACCGTGCTCGATTTGCCTGCCGGAAGCAAGTCCGCTCGACGCAAGATTGGTTACCTCCCTGAAAATTTGGTATTCCCTCGTCACCACACCGGTCGAAGTGCATTGTATTTTTACGGCCGGTTGAGCGAAATGAATGAGTCGAAAATCAGAGCTCGCGAAAACGAGCTTTGGCGACTAGTTGGACTGCAGGGACGCGAACACGAGCCCGTTCGACGTTATTCCAAAGGAATGCGTCAGCGTCTTGGACTCGCTCAAGCCATGTTGCACGATCCGGATCTCATGGTTTTTGACGAGCCTACCGACGGCCTGGATCCGATGGGCCGCCAGGAAATTCGAAGTGTTCTGGACCAACTAAAGGAACGTGGCAAAACGGTTTTCCTGAATAGCCACATCTTGCAGGAAGTGGAGTTGGTCTGCGATCGAGTTGCCATTTTGGCTTTAGGAAAACTGCGAGGCATCGGAACGATTGACCAGTTGATTGAGAACCATCCGCATGCGAGCAAAGCGACCGTAACTATCGAAGCGATAGGCAGTGTCAGCCAAATTCAAGAAGCAACCCGCGACTGTGCGATTCGTGATTTTTCAACTGTTCTGGATGGCGTCGATTCCGCTTCCGCAGTTCAACGATTCGCAGTGGATGCGACCGAGCAAGCCAGTGTGGACCGAGTCGTCGATCGATTGCGACAAAACTCGATCAGCATCTATCGTATGCAGCGATTTCGCCCGAGCCTAGAACAAGTCTTTATGAGCATCGTCAGTGCCGCCACGACTCCCACCAATTCCACACCAACACTCAAGTCAACGCAATGAAGCCCTACCTCGCTGTCCTTTACGACAGTTTTCAAGAATCAGTGCGATCCAAAGTACTTTGGATATTGCTAGCTGCATGGACATTGATCTTAGCTGCGTTGTTTCCACTGTCCATTTCTCAAGGAGAAAGCTACGCGTTTACGTTTGCCGACATAGAAAATCCGAGAGTCATTCTCGACAATCTTGCAGCGGCCTCAGCCGGGAAAGGAACCCGTTCGCAAAAAGCTGTTTACTCGAAATTGGACGAGGAGTTTCAAGGAATTTTAGTCCAAAGGCAAAACAACAAACGACGAATTTTTACAGGCATGTTGACCACAGCCTTCAACAAACTATTGACGAAGAAGGACTTGTACGACAAGGATGCTTGGCCCACCGCGGATCGACGCAAGGAACTAAAATCACTTATCGAAAACGAAAACCGAACTGTCGCAGAACTCGAACAGCTCAATCGTAAATTGATCGACCTGGCGTTTCCGAACATGACCAGATCCGCAACAGGCCAAGCGACTTGGATAACTTATGGCGGCCTAAAATTGGGTGGAGCTTTGCCATTCACCGAACAGCTGATTAAACCATTCATCGAATCCGTTATCTTCCCGCTCGTAATGCGGCTTGGGCTTGGGATTGCAGCTATGTTCGTTGCAATCATCATAACTAGCCCAATGATCCCGGACATGTTTCAAACCGGCTCCCTTCACCTGCTTCTTAGCAAGCCGCTGTCGCGAAATTTACTCTTTCTAACGAAGTTCTTAGGTGGCTGCATCTTCGTGGCATTCAATATCGTTTTCCTCCTGGTAGGTCTGTATGTCTATGCAGGAACACGACTTGGCATTTGGAACCTGGGCATACTCTGGTGCATCCCTTTGTTTATTTTTGCATTTATGATTTTTTACTCTGTGTCTGCTTTGGTTGGTTTGATTTGGAAAAATCCAATTATCTGTGTGGTGATGACTGCGGTGTTTTGGGGTGTTTGCTTTGGTGTGGGCTTAATCCACTTTTATTTTGACTTCTTCCTGCATATTCAGCCTCAAACGCAGCGGATCTACGCTATCAAAGACACCGTCCTGTTGGCTACGCAGCAGGGCCGAATTCAATTTTGGGACGATGAGTCCAAGACTTGGAAGACTGCCTATGGCGACGTTGACGGTCAAAAAGTCATGGGGCCTGTATGGCTTGAAAGCGAAAAGGGAATTTACTTCGGAAGACCACGCTTCAATCCATTTGGTATGGGCGGAGGTCAAGGAGCCAAGCTGGAGTTTGCCCGAACGCCCGACTTAGCCGACCCGAACGACAAGACCTTTTCGTCGAAGATTTGGGAGGATGGTAGGATGGACAGCGGGCCAGAACTTCCAGCCGAACCATTGCAAATCATTCCTTGGAAGAATACCCTCGCGGTGTTGACCGAAAACGGTTTTTACCGATTCAATCCCGCGGGCGCCGCACAAGCTGAAGAGGGAAAGCAGATTTCCGATTGGGCCAGCAAAGCTTTTTCCGGCGTATTTGGAAACGGCTCCTCAACGGTGCCCTCAATCGCTTTTGTGGAATTAGCCCCCAAAGAATGGAAACTCTCAAAGCCGATGGACGTGGCAGCTTCTCCATCATTCCAGCATTTGCTTACCTACTCTCGGGCTAAGGTCTGCCGATGGAAATCCGAAAAAGATTCTTTGGAACGCGAAACGGAACTGGAACTCGATATTCCGCCTGAAACCGTCGCATCCATCGGTGCGAACGACAGCACGTGCATCGTTTGCCCGAACGGTATGAAACCCTTTGTCATCGACGTGGAAACAATGCAAGTGCGAAAGCAATTGGACGCAATGGGCGAAGTCACCATCAAACAGATCGTAGCAGACAACCAAGGCAACTTTGCGATGCTGTCACCTGAGGGTGTGGCTTGGCACTACGATGCAAATGGCGACAAAGTTTCCAAGCCTTCGTTGTCGGGACAAGGGCGAGTGCATGCGATTCATTTCAACAAAGATGGATTGCTTTGGGTAGCTCATTCCGGCAAGCGGGCAGACCTTTGGGACTTAAAAGAAGGCGTCTCAAAAAGATCGCTTCGTCCAAAAGCTGGCGTGGCAGAAATGATCTACGGGTATATCATCAGTCCATTTTACGAAGTGAATCCAAAACCTGCAGCGGTCAACGAAACCATCGAGTTTGTTCTCAAGAATCCAAAGAACAAGAGCCTAGCCGTAGATCGCAATGACCTTGATGCTCCCACCATCCAAAGCGATCCATGGCGACCGATCTGGACGAACTTCTTGTTCATCACTGTGATGTTGTCGGTAAGCTGTTGGTATTTATCCCGCCAAGATTTATAAAAAAGAAGCTTGTATCGACCACGTAGGTCTGGCTGTCCTCAGCCAGACGCTTTCAGGGTGAAACCAGTGCAGCCGCTTGTTCTAACGGATCCAACCCCAAGGCCGCCTGCATGGATGCAAGTGCCGTAAAAAAGTCTCTCTCCGCTTCCAACAACTTCACTTCACTGTCGTTGACTTTAATCTCTTGAGTCAACAAGAAGAAAAGGTCGGTCCTGCCAGCCTCGAGCGAACGTCGGAAGATGCTGAGCGTTGTGTTGGCCTGTTTGACCAACTCTTTGGCAGCCACTACATTCTGTTGGGAAATATCCAACGCATTGCGCGCAGTCCTCAATTCGATTCCAATCTTGTTTCGCTGGTACTCCAGTTTTTGCGAGATTTGCAATAGCTTGGCTTCCGTGCTTTGGATCTTACCTATCGGTTTGCGTCGCTGGATGGGAACTCCGCCAATCACACCTGCCTCAACTTGAAATTCGCCTTTGTCATTAATTGCACTGGTACCCTGACCGACGTTTTGAATCGTCTGAACGGAAAAGTCGACGTTGGGCAGCAACTGATTCCGTGCGAGCGTTAAGTCCCAACGAGATGTCTGGCGGTCCAGTTCGATGAGTGTCAATTCAGGTCGAGAGGCAAAAGCTTTTTGAAGGTCAGCTTCAAAATCCCCGGCGGGAACCTTGTCGATTTCCGGAAAGTCGTTGGGCAACCACTCAGGCGGCGCTAACATGGGACCGCCCGACTCATCTCGTAGGAACAATGACAGTTTGAATGCAGTATCTCGAAATTTCTGTCGCGTTTCGTTTACCTTGAGTTGCCGTTCGTAAATTTGTTGGGCATTGAGCGAGATCTCCAAATTCGAGGCCGCGCCTGCTTCCTTGCTTCGCTCAAGCTGTTCACCACGCTTGACCGCAATCTCCAACATCCTTTCCTGAACCTTCAGTACATTTCCGATTTCTACCCACAACCAAAACGCTCTGGCTGCATCTAGACCCGCGATAAGGATCTGGCTCTGAATCTCGGGTCCGACGGCCTGACGCCGCAAGTTTGACTGAAAGAGTTCCACGCGCGATGGGTCGATGGCTCGACCCTGTAGGAGCGGCTGAACGAATGCAACTTTAAATTCACCGCCATCGTTCGTCTGTCGTTCTCTGTACCAAGGCTCAAAATTTCCACGACCGATTCGGTATCCGGCGCTGGCATAGCCACCCCACCACAACTGGCGAGCGACTCCGATACCATTGCGATAGGTTTCATAGAATCCAACAGGTTGGCTGAGCGAGTAGTACTCAAGCTTGACGTCGTACGCACCCATGGCCGAAATTTGTTGGCCAGCGGTCACACCCGATTGAAGCCTCGCGATCTCAAGAAGAGGAAATGCGCGGTAAGTAGACGCGATTACATCTGACAACTGCAAGAGCTGGCCCATTGCTTGGACATCTAACTCGGAAGTGGGCATGGCTTCACGAACGGGGGGAGCTTTTGACTTGGTTGCAGCTTCTGGCTTGGTTACCAAGTTGGTCTTGGGTGACTCCAGGTTTTCAGTTGGCTTGTCGCGTACGGTGCGATCTAGACGCATGCCACGACCATCATCCTCCCTCGAATCAATAGGGCGGGCGGGGAGCCTTTGTTCAAGTTCCTGCAGTGATTTCCGGTCCGCTTCCTGTGCCGAAACGATGTTAAAAGTAAAAGAGGCCAGCACAAAAATCATCGAACGCCCTATTTGAATTTGGGCATTTTGGGATCCTTTGTTTTTTCGTCGCTGGGCATCGACTTGTCGATGGTGGGCGGAAAACCGTTCAACTGACGCCATATTTCAAAGCCTAAAGGAACCGTGCTCAGAATGACCCAACCTTTGGCCCTTACTCCTTGCCTTAGGTATCGGCTATCCGGCCACTTTTCTTGCTTAGGATCATCCGGATCTGGCCCGACAATGATCTTGAAATTCCCCTTGGCGTCATCGGACGGATTGACAGCAATCACTTTGCCACCAAATGTGCCGACCGCTACGCTCGGCCAACCCACAAATTGGATGGCAGGCCAGCCATCGAATTGCAAGCGAACCTCGTCACCTACATGGATTAGTGGTAGAT
>JANLUJ010000933.1:0-5540 GCA_031363425.1 Pirellula sp. | reverse complement strand
ATCGACGCTACGACTACTGCATCGGTCCTCGCGTCGGTTCCGCCCCCAATCAACAGCAGTACGCTTTTCTATTCGACACGGATCGAATAGAAACCGATCGGCCTCAACTCTATACGATCGATGACCCACAATCGCTGATTGAGTTCGATCCGCTGGTCGGTTGGTTTCGCTGCAAAGCGGTGCCAATCGATAAAGCTTTCACGTTCACGCTCGTAAACCTACGTTTGGATCCTCTCGCGAACGGACGCGAGTTGAAATTGCTACCAGATTTGATTCGAAGTGTTCGACAGGACGGTAGGTCCGAGGATGACATTATTCTATTAGGTAACTTCGGATACTCGGACAACGACATGCATTCACTTCGGAATATCGGGATGCTCTTTGCACTTGAAGGAATACCCACCACCGTCACCGGAGAAGCGATGCTCGACAACATCGTATTCCCCGTCCGAGCGACGGATGAGTTTACGGGTCGCACAGGCGTTGTCGATTTTTTGCGGCAATTGAATTTGTCGATCGACCAGGCATTTCAGATCAGTACGCACATGCCGATCTGGGCAGAATTCTTCGCCACCGAAGGTGGTAGTCCAGGTTACACAAACTGAACGTTTGCCGCTTAGCCAGTCCGCCTCTTCGCGGGTTAAACATAGTTCGCGGCTTAAACATAGCACGACGCGCAAGCTAGTGATCCGCAGTGGGCGAGTTACTTGGCTGATCGACCAACCCGTGGGACCTGAACTTGAGTATGATGATGCAATAGCTATGCGTATCATTCCCTCCCATTACTGATTCACGGTCTCCAAGATGACAGCTCGATCGCTCGTTGAATTCGCATTTTTGAAGCGGACGTTTGCCTATATCGCAGTTTGCGCAATGGCGTTTGCAACCAATTCATCCGCTGTTTCACAGGATAAGCTCCTTCGTATAGGCATGATCGGGTTGGATACATCCCATGCACCAGCTTTCGCAAAACTTTGGAACGATCCGGTCGCCACTGGACTGCTTGGCAAGCAACAAATAGTCGTTGCGTTTCCTGGGGGTAGTCCTGATATCGAAAGCAGCTACACACGAGTACCGCAGTACACGCAAGACCTTGAGGCACTTGGGGTCAAGATGGTCGGGTCGATTGACGAGTTGATTGCGCAAGTGGATGCCGTGATCATCACTAGTCTCGATGGCCGTCGCCACCTCGAACAAGCGATACCCGTGTTCCGCGCCGGCAAACCACTTTACATCGACAAACCATTGGCTGGCTCACTCGCCGATGCTGTTGCTATTCAGAAATTAGCGGAGCAATACAAAGGGAGGTGGTTTAGCAGTTCATCGCTCCGATTCAGTCCAAGCATTTGGAAAAACCGCGTGGACCCATCGCGAAAGGCCCAAGTTCGTGGTGCAATTGCTTGGAGTCCATGTTCATTGGAATCGACACACCCTGATCTGTATTGGTACGGGGTGCACGGTTGCGAGGCACTCTACACCGCGATGGGCACGGGTTGCCAACAGGTTACGCGGATAAGTACCGCGGGTACCGATTCCGCTGTCGGGATCTGGGATTCTGGACGGATTGGTGAATTCCGTGGCTTGCGAGATGGGGCAAAAGACTATGGCCTAGTGGTCTTTGGTGAATCCAAAGTCGACTTAAGTGGAAAGTTCGAAGGTTATGAACCATTGGTCCACGAGATAACCAAGTTCTTTGATGGCGGCGATGCGCCGATTGTTTCCGAAGAGACGATCGAGATGTTTGCCTTCATGGAGGCTGCGGACGAATCGAAACGACAAGGCGGCATACCCGTGAAGATTGCGGATGTCTTGGCCAAAGCGACGACAGAAGCACGAAAACTAGTAGCCATCAAAACGGAACCAACTAATGCCTCAAAAAAGATAGTGCTTATGGCTGGTAAGCCATCTCACCCCCCTCGCATGCACGAATTCAACGCTGGTGTGCAGTTGCTCGCCAAGTGTCTGAAGGACGTACCAGGAATAAGGGTAGAGGTTGTCTTGAACGGCTGGCCCAAAGATGAGAGCGTTTTCGAGGACGCGGCGTCAGTCATTTTTTACATGGATGGGGGAAAAGGACACGAAGCGGTTCAAGACGAGGGGAGACGACTGAAAATGATCGACCAATGGGTACAAAAGGGTGTCGGCATTGGCTGCATGCATTACGGCGTCGAGATCATTCCTGATCAAGCCGGTGTCCAATTCAAGCGCTGGATTGGTGGCTACTACGAAAATATGTTTTCCTGCAATCCAATCTGGGAACCGCAATTCAACGCTTTCCCAAACCATCCGATTGCGCGTGGAGTCAAACCTTTTCAGTCCAAAGACGAATGGTACTTTAACATGCGATTTGTTTCCGATGCTGCAGGAAACACCGATGCAGATTGGGGAGGGACAAAATTCGTACCGATTCTCGTGGCTTCGCCGTCGGACGATGTTCGCGATGGTCCCTACGTCTATCCGAAAGGTCCTTATGCGCATATCGTATCAAACAAGGGCCGAGCTGAAGCCATGATGTGGTCTATCGAAAGAACCGGTGGCGGTCGAGGATTTGGGTTCACCGGTGGCCATTTTCATGATAACTGGGGCAACGACAACTTTCGCAAAGTAGTTTTGAATGCGTTGCTTTGGTCCGCGCACGTTGACGTTCCCGAAAACGGAGTTGAATCGAAAGTGTCATCTGAAGAACTGGAAGCGAATCTCGACCCAAAGAAAAAGTAGTAATCCCAGTTTTCTGTAGGTACTATCGTTTAGTCCCGTTGAACTCGTTCCAAGGCTCTATTTAAGGCGGCATTGCTTCGGAGGCTCCGCGGCTCCGCCTCCCGTTTCGACCATCCGCTTCGCAGAAGTTTTGAGGAAGCGGCAGGCGGAGCCTGCAAGACAGTGGGTTGCGAGGCAGAGCCTTGCAACCAAATGGTGTGTTTCAGTACTGGTGGGACTGAAACCCAGGATGGAACGAGCTGCGATTCCATTCCAACGATTCGAATGATGCCTCATGGATCCGGTTCGCTTCTAACAATGGTTTTTTTCTCCATGAGGACATAGTCTCGACGCCGCGCTCCTCGCTAACTAAATTCGCGTCCGATCCGAGCCCTATCTGTTCTAGAATGCCGTTGTTCAACTTGACCGTCAAGTAGTCGGAAAGAGTCAACGCATCGTATACATTGTCGGTTCCGCGTAGATCAATCCACCGCGTCAGTTCATTCCCTTCGTTGCTTTGGTCCCAGATCTCCCAGTCATCGCATTCCGAAGCATTCCACTCTATGTACGACCTGCTTCCTGCGAAGATACATTCCTTTGCCGTACGTACAAATGGAATGGGAAATGGCTGTGCGTTGCTAAAGCTGGCTCGCATCCAAGCTTTCTGTGTATAAGCGGTCAGATTTCGAAGGTCTATCCTCAATGGCATACCGGTTCTCATGGCGGTTCGGCTTCCGTTCATTTCAAACATGGAACCGGAGATTGCCAGCCAACAGTTTGCCATTTGCACTTCCGTGCGTATGGGGCTAGGCATTCGTAACCAATCACACTGCCCTCTTACGGAAAGCTGATGGCAGCTAATTCGAACGGGAAGTTTTGCAACGTTGCTGGATGTCGAATCGACGAAACCATCTTGCAGTGCAGAGTCAATCACGATGACCGAGGGTAAAGTCGTCCCAAACGCCGCCATTGTGGAATCTAGCCCACTTGAGATGGTTGGACTCGGATCATGTTGTACTGTGATAGAACAGTTCTTGATTTGGAGAAATGCGTTGGATCGAATGGAGAAGAGCGAGCGACGTCGAGGCATCGAACTCGCTCGCCAAATCAGGTCCAAATCCTGGAGGACGAGTTGGTTACTGAAGCATTCGATCCAGGCGAGCGATGAAACGGAACCGGTTGCCGGTTCAGAGCCGTCAATGATCAACTGGTTCCGTTGCCCGGGTTCGCTTTGAATGGTTAGATTTGAATGGACAGACAAGGTCGACTTAAGACTGGCTATCGAAACGATGGGGATGGACGACTTGATAACAATCCTGTTGATCTGCGATTGGTTGGTCGCAAGTTCTAGCGCTTGCTCAAGCGATCGAACGAAGATGGTACCCTTATCTCTATCGATGGTCGCACTAGGATCAACGATAACCGTGCTTCGATCGGCGGCCTCGTCGGGCAGCGGGTTGGCAATCTTCGACGGTGTGCTTGGGATAGGCGTTGGAATTGCTTCACTCGGGTTCGAGTCTTTGCTTGTCTTAGAAAGGTTCTCGTTGTTTGGAGTATTTGATTTCTCGGTCAATGAGGAAGCAGTGTCGGGAAAGTCAACTTGGGGAATGCGAAATGTAGCACTTAAGTAACTGTTGCTTTGAAGCCAAAGCGTTGTCGCGAAAATTGCAGCCACCGATACTAGAAGCGGGAGTGTTGCCTCGAGCCAAGTCCGTTGTGCGGCTGCAGGCAAGTTGACCAAATTATCCGACGAGCTTGCCCAAACCAAACCTTCCAACTCGGCAAGCGTTCGCAGATCGTGAATCAAGTCGATGGGTTCTCGATACCGATCCGATGGCCTTTTGGCCAACATCTTGCGCAAGATGGCAATCATTGAGTCGCTGATATCCGAGCGAAAAAATCGAGGGTCCTCCGGCATCTTGGTGCCGTGCATGAGAAGTTTTTGAATCGCGGTTCCCTCAGGAAACGGCGGCTGCCCGGTCAACAAAAAGTAGAGTGTACAGCCAAGGGAATAGATGTCGCTTCGAACATCGGCTTGTCGAGGGTCGTGCGCTTGTTCCGGTGAAATATAGTCAAAAGTTCCTAGCGTGACACCGCTTGCGGTAAGATCGTTTGTCGGCTTTTCTAGGTCGGTGGTTCGGGCCAACCCCATGTCGACTAGTTTCGCTTGCCCCGCTTGCGTCACCAGAATGTTGGATGGCTTGATGTCGCGATGTACCACTTTTCTTTCATATGCATGCTGCAAAGCCTCGGCAACCTGACGAGTCAAACAGACGGCATCATCGATTGACAGCAACCCATTTCTCAATACCAGTTCGCGAAGATTGGTACCTTCAACGAACTCGAACACGATATAACTCCATTGCTCCGTTTCTCCAACGTAATAAACACGGGCAATGTTGGGGTGGTCCAGTTTGGCTGCGCTTTGCGCTTCGACTTGGAATCGTCGCATTGCTTCGGCGCCACGGTCTGCAATGGGAACAACCTTGATAGCAACCTCACGATCCAATTTCGTGTCGCGACCGCGAAACACAGCTCCCATTCCGCCGGTACCCACTAACGACTCGATTAGGAAATGATCGAGTTGTTGTCCGATCAAACGCAATGCGGATTGCCGGAACCCTACAAGCGAGGAGGGCGAGTTCTGGTCCGAGATTATGCCTGGTACTTCTAAAAGATCGTCCTGCCGAACTACCGTTTTCTCTGGGTCAAGTCGCGACTCTTCAGCCCTTTGGTTTGGCTTAGGCTGCCCTTCAAAAGTCGATTCGACGGATATAGACATGGGAACTCGCCAAAGTGTTCGGTTTCCTGCAATGCACGCTAGATTTGCCTATTCTAGCTTA
>JANLUJ010000506.1:0-1755 GCA_031363425.1 Pirellula sp. | reverse complement strand
CATTGCGGACGACTCGCAGATGCGCCATTGGTTCATCCACAGCGCGATCACCCCTACTCGCGACCCGCTTTGCAAGTTCCGTTTTGGGGACTCTGGTTTTGTTAAGTGGATTGGAAAGGAGCACGGAACCGTCTTCGGTCGAATGGGTTGGCAGTTCTTGTGGTTGAACCATCGCTTCCAAAGCGGGAGCGACGGATATTTGGAATCCAAAGTGACTACCAGCCGCTTCTATTACCGCAGCTTGAAGATCGTCCCGAAACATTTTCGAGACACAATCGGAAATAAACGAACTAGCGACTTCGATTCCGATCACATTATGTCCGATCAGCGTCCATTTGGCACCACCACCGAACCAAAGATCCATACGTTCTTTGCCAATCCTCTGGCGAAGCCTGGTTTCGACCGAATCGGCGATCGAAACATCGAACATAGCAACTTCGTGCGCTATTTTCATCGCAAACTCCTGGGCCATGCGAGTCTGCCGGTGAGAAATCATTCACCAGCAGTATCCTTTCCAAACAGGAACCATCCTATTTGACGCCTTCGTCAACGGGGTCATTGCTCGCATTGAATGGCAGCAAGGGCGGATCCAGTCCCTAGCCCTAGCCAAACTCGTTGCGACCCACCGTTGTCTCGACGGTCGACGATTCTATGAATGCTAGCTCTTAAGTCAAATTCGAAAACGAATAAGTGGCTTAAGAAAAAATTCTAGAATGATGAAGATGCGGTAAAGTCCGCTTGAAACCGACAGGCTAGGGTTGCGTGAAAATCCGAAAGCACCGGTCACGGCACGGTGGAAAACCTGTCGGATGAAAATGCCTAGACTTCCGACTGCCAGACGAACTGGGTTGCCTGGACGCGCCAGAAGGCGAGGGAGAGCAAAAGCATGGTAAACAAAGTCAAGCAAGACAGATGCAAGGGTACACTCATCGATGTATCAAAAAACCTCGCCATGTCAGCTGCAACACTCAATTTCAAATCGAGCATTTGGAACATAATCGACCTAAGCCTGTAGCTTACCGTCAGTTGATTGATGGTGGCCGGTAGCGTTGACAAGATCGCTTCCACGAATATTCCATACATGAATGCCGAGACCATGGCTCGCTTTTGAAACAGTGTTCCAAGAGTCATAAATAGTGCAGCATATGCCAGTGCTGAGACCAGGTTCAGAAAGCATAGCACAAACCAAGTATGCAACGGATGAGTCAATGATGTGAACGGAACCGCCAACGAAACGGCCACGCATGCACTTGAGAAGGTCCATAGAACCGCGATACAATATTTTCCGAGCAACACAGCCCGTCTTGCACCTGGCCGAACGACCGCATAAATCCACGTTTGTGCTTCAAGCTCGGAATGAACTATTGGTGTCGCCCACAAAAGTAGTCCCAGCACAATTACGATTTGAGGGATCAGTAAAAACAACATGACCGAGAAGCCGAGGTTCATTTCCGCGGCGCCCATCGCGGAATGACGTCCAATCTGCCAACTGGCGATTGCAATCAACGTCGGCGGGAACAGCGCCATCGAAAACCATGTGAAAATCCTTCCGACCGTGAGGGTTCGAACCAGCTCAAGTTTAAACACTCCAATTGGCCCCCAAATCCAATTCCGTTTGGAGTGCTGGTTCACGCCAGCTTTCTCCGAGGCTTGTATGGTGCTTGAGATCATGCAGTTTCACGCAAGTTTATGAATTACGATAAGGCGACAGGCAGGTTTAACCTTACCTAGCACGACGCGCAAGCTAGTGATTCC
>JANLUJ010000484.1:0-12174 GCA_031363425.1 Pirellula sp. | reverse complement strand
TGAGATCGGTAAGTTGCTTTGGTTGATTTAAGAGCAAAGCTAAATTCCTTCGTGTCCAATACCAAATCGTCCAGCTTGAATTTTGCGCCACCCTCGTCCAGGCTCATCAGCTCTGCATTGGGTAAACCATCGCTGGCGATGCTGGATTGGACGACGAAGCGGAAGACTCGCTGACCAGCATCCAATGCGCCGTACCAAATCTCCTGATCGGACTTAGGTTTATTCTCTTGTGCTCGACCTAGCGCATAAGCAAAGAAGATGATCAACGACAAACAAAAATAGGAAAGGGGAAATCGCATACTCATAACATTAGGGTGTCCGAAAAATGTGTCGAGAACATCACGAGAGTTGAATCGCCTTCCAGTTCTCAATGATACTTGGCGCGTAGTGTCGCACTATTGTACACGGTGTTGGTGGTATCAATCGAATTTTGAAAATTCGCGATTGCAGACAAATTCCAGCGATTTCGAACTAAGGTTGTTGCCACGAGCTTCTGAGAGTTGATTCTCAGTATCGAACTATTTCGAATGAAATTTGGGATTGCGCTCTGTCGGAAACAAGGCCTTGGTCTTTTTCGTCCATGCTAGAAGTTCGTCAAGCAGTTCATCTCGCTTTTCAATGTCGTCAGACGCTCTATTCGTTCGTTCGCCCATGTCGATTGCCATGTTGTACAGCTCAACCGATTGGTTGGTATCCAATCGATCTTTTCCGCCGTCGAGTTGCCATTCCTCGTGATAGAGATGCAATTTCCAATCTCCCTTTCGTATGACACTCACCGGTCGGCTTCGAAAGCCAGTGCGGAGGTCGAGTTCGCGGCCACGGATAACTGGCGTGTCAAGGTAACCAGGGAAATGCCAAAAAATAGATCTACGATTCAATTCCCCTTTGCCTTGCAGCAACGGTACGAGACTCTCGCCATCGAGAACTTTTCCATCGGGGATTTTTGTACCCGACACTGCGAGGAAGGTTGGGAAGAGATCGACAAGGATGATTGGTACATCGCACTTGGAGCCCGGTGTCGTAACTCCTGGCCAACGAATGATAAACGGTTCACGAATGCCTCCTTCATAATACGAACCCTTGTTACCTCGCAAAGGTTCTTGTGACGAATTCTGAGTTGCACCGTTGTCGCTCGTGAAGACAAGCAACGTGTTTTGGTCCAACTTCAGTTCTTCGAGCTTCCGTAGGAGAACTCCGACACTCGCGTCGAGATCGTAAGTGCATGCAGCATAGAGTGCATTCTTATGTTGGATACCCAGGGTCTTGGCTTTGAATTTGGCCAACGATTCCTCGCTCGCTTGCAGTGGGCTATGTATTGCATGGTGCGCGAGATAGCAAAAAAAAGTTCGTGCCCTGTTCGCTTCGATGAACTCACAAGCCTTGCGAGTTAGCGTGAACATTCCCTTTGGGTCCGTAGGCGGACCGGTTTGATTGCCCTCCGACCCCTCGTCAAGTTTACCTTCGCCGAAAGAATCGAACGAAACATCGAAGCCTTGTTTGGTTGGCAGCGCACCATCTTTTCCAGCCAGATGCCATTTCCCAAAATGCCCGGTAGCATAACCGGCCGCTTGGAGCGCATCGGCCATCGTTATATTCTCGACGGCTAAACCGCTTTTGTTTGGTATCGGAATCAATCGTTGGAATTCTTTCTTTCCTCGATCGGTGCTTCCAACTGCGTAAACGTGGTGACGTGGCGTATAGTTACCGGAAAGCAAACAGGCCCGGCTGGGTGCACAATTGCCAGCAGCTGCGTACGATGAATGGAAAACCATGCTGTCTTTTGCGAGGCGATCTAGATTCGGCGTCTCGATAAAATCACTTCCTTGAAAACCGACATCTTTCCATCCAAGGTCATCAGCAAAAATGAGGATAATGTTGAGCCTTGCAGTATCTTCAGCACGGAGGTATCCGCATGCAACTAGAATTAGTGAAATCAAACGCAAGTAGTTTTTCATTGGCGACATTCCTAGCGATGGCGTTGCCCATCAGGTTTGCGATTGGAGATTAGCTTCGAAACTGTCGGCAATACTCATAGACGGCCATGGTCGTTGCGGTTGCCACATTGTAACTGAACGGTTGGCCGTAAACGGGAATCTCTACCACATGATCCAAGCGATCTAAATCCTGCTGATCTAGGCCCTCCCGTTCGGCCCCAACGATCAGGGCTGTTTTACTCGGGAATTCAAATTCATAAAGGCTGACTGAGTTTGTTGTTTGTTCTAGTCCAACTCGAGCATAACCTTCCAAGTGCAGTTGCTCTAGCACTGGGGGCAACGATCGTCGAAGCACGATCTCGACGACATCGATTGCATTCCTGGCAATTTCGCGATCTACCTTGCCCTGTCCACACTGGATGATACGTTTGACGCCAGCACAGCCAGCCAGACGCACAATGCGGCTGAGGTTCACATTGCTACGCATCGGCGCCAGGACCAATAGCAGCTCTCGGGGTGCTGCGAGTTGGATTGGCGGCTTGTGCCGAATGTGCTGAAACTTGCTCATACCGTGAGGGCATCGAGTTGTTGAAGTATCAAGGCGAGCAAGGCGTTATCGCTATCGGGTCTTGCCAGTGCGCCACGAGGTATGGACGCGTGCTCGATGACTCCGCGTTGTTTTAGGAACATTGCGCAATTGTGTTTGTAGGCTGGTACAGGATCGCGAAATGCAATGAAGCCCAAATACTGCAGCCAGTCATTCAATTCATAAAATCTTGAATCTCCTGCCGCCCAATATTTGTCTCGTAGGATAAACGCTTCGGGATAGAATGCGGAAAGGCCCAACAAATAGTCGCTGCCCCATTGCACCATATCGATCGCCAGATCATTTCCCGTGTAGACTCGAAACTCAGGACGCTCTTGATTCCTGACTGCAAGTCGCTGCCACTCTTGCTCGCGCGACAACGACGAGTGCTTAATCCCGGTCAACGTAGGGATCGAAAGCAACTCGCGAAAAGTATCGAGGTCATAGATCTCGCCAAAGGGGGCAAACATTGTACCCAGTTCAAAGCCGAGAAGCTCGTCGCACTCCTTGGCGACCCTACGATAAGCGCCGACCAGTTTGTCTTTTGGCAATTCTGTCAGTTTGGAAGATTGGAAGAGGATGGGTGTCCCACCCGACTCCTGAATCGAAACGCACTGATCGATGTAGTTTCGAACGACTTCGCCTGGCAAGTCCTCGACAAACGCTCCTGCAACAAAAGGTCGTTCCGCTGCCAATTGTGCAACCAACAATAATACTTCTTTCCTCTGCGTTTGACTTAGTAAATTCGCATAGCCAGTGTCCATATTGATGGCAGGCGTCAAGCCAGATTTCCAAGTCCGCTCGAGCCCGCGTTGGTACGAGTCGAAATCGATCGTTCCATCCGGTTTCCATGGAAGCAGTACTGCGGAGATACCTTTAATAACTCGCTTGAAAATGACAGGTGGAATGGGGGACATAGCAGATTCCAGAGTGCAGTTTAAAGACGAATAATTTAACGGTAGGATGTGGATTTGGCGAGGAGTGATTAAGGTGAAGGGAGCTTGGGTTGCTCGACGCCAAAAGCAAGTTCTGTTAGACTTTTCCAGAATGACAAAAGCGGCAAGTCAAAGTGGAAGCAATCCGTCGTTCCAAAATCGCCGTGGCGTTCCCTCGCCTACATCAACCAATCTTTGCACTTTTTATTTGTACGGAATTTATGCTCAAGGTCGATAACGCCAGAGGGTTCTTACCATCCTCTTTGGTCTTGTTTTGCGTATTTTTGGTTGGGCTGACACAGGAGCAATCGGGGCTGGCGCGAACGGAACCGGCAGCCCGTGGGCTAGAGTTAGTTCGACTTGCAAAGATGCCAGTGACTCGAATCAAAAAGGGCGGGGTAATTGCATTGGTGGCATCGGTTCGCAATGCAGGTTCGATACCGGCAGTCGCACAAATCGTTGGCAAGATTACCGGCCAACCGGGCGAGGAAGATCGGCGGCAAATTGAATTGGCACCTGGCGAGCACAAGGATTTTGACCTGCACCTTCGTCTTTCTCCCAATTCGGTGAATTATCCTATCAACGTAACGGTCACTTTGAATGCGATCGAAAACGGTCGCGAGATTGTTCTGCAAAAGGGAGACGAGCTCTCCAAAACGCTCACGCTGCAGGTCGATGAGGAACCGATTTCAACAGGCATTGTGTTGGAACCGGAGCCCATTGAAGGTGTATACTGGCGTTGGCCCCCGACGGGAACGTACGGATCCTATGAGTTAGTCTTAGCCTCGAGAATCGACTTAGGACTTTCTCGGCGGTGTATCCTACTCGATAGCGAGCCATTGCCGCTGAGTTCAGTTGACTGGACTGGGATGGACACGCTCATCATTGGAACTCCCGAGCCCCTGTTGGATACAGCGGCTGTATCAGCCATGCAACGTTTCCTCCAAAGAGGTGGTCATGTATTGTTGATGCTCGACAAAATCGATACGGAATTGTCGCGAGCTCTCATGGTGAATGGTCAGCAGTGCGAGACGGTAGATGCCGTAGAGCTTAATCATTTTGTTATGGATGTTGTTTCTCCTACGCCCTTTGGGTTGAGCGAGCGAACGTTTGATCGCGATAAACCGATGCGCATGAAGAGAGTACTGCAGCAAGGGGGGAAAGTTACGCATTCGGTAGAGGGATGGCCAGCGGCCTTCAGTATGAAGGTTGGTGACGGCGTGCTGATAATGACTACGCTCGAGTGCAGCGCATGGCTGAAAACCCGGCACGTTCAATCAAACGACCAAATGTATCAGTCGAAATATTCGGTGCCACTTTGGGAAGGTACGTTGTCGAGTCAGCTAAATTCAACGACTCTCCAAGAGCCTCTGGAAGCTGTTGAGTCATCCTATCCCATCGAATTAATTGGTTCGCCGGTGGTTCCCCGTCAAATGGTTGGGGCGGTTTTGATCGGGTTTTGCATTCTGCTATTGGGTGTGGGTTTGTGGACCTTATTTGGAAGTGACCTAAGGTGGATTGGGGTGGTGGCTCCCGTATTAGCTATCGGGTCCTCATTGCCATTAATCGTCGCTGCAATCCGGACTAGGAGCGACATCCCCGCCATGGTTTCTGAGCTGCAGTTCGTGCAGTTTTGGCAAAATGGCGGCGGATTGTTGCGAGGCAAAGCCGCCGTCTTCTTAACGTCGAGTCGTTCCATGGATTTGGTGGGCGAATCAGATGGATTTGCGATTCCTTCGGAGAACATTGAGAGCGGGATTCGAAGCTTGACCACGAAGGATTTTGATAGTTGGCAACTAAGTAACACAGATTGGCCGCCAGGCACTTGGCGTTACAAAACAGAAATGGGGATTTCAAACAAATCGATTTCGGCAAAGTCAAGATTGACAGAGAAAGGGTTGGAAATGGAACTTCCGCAAGGCTTACCTTCGCAACCCCAGGATATGGTTGTGTGCTTTACTCCTGGTTCGCTTTCGTTGGGTAATCTGATCGAATCGAACACTCTTCTTTTGGTCAATGGGGAATTGGCTGCACATGAAAATCGCTGGACGACCGCGTCGATTGTGAGCGATGAACAAAGACGCCGAGCAGCCATCTATAACAGGATTTTCCTTCCCTCAGAAACGCGTCGAAGCCCAACACCGCGAACCCTCTTTTTTTGGACAAAACAGTGGCCACAATCTCCAAGTTGGAATTCCAGCCTCGAGCAACGAGGTTCGGCGCTGGTGTCTGTGCCGATTGAGTTGGCAACACCTGATGTGGGTTCACAAGTACTTATTCCGTATTCGCTCATCAAAATCGAACCGACGGATGAGAGTCAGGGAGTCAGTACGGTCTTCAATTATCGAACAGGACATTGGGCCGGTGAGTCGTCCTTGGAAACGGAAGCCGATCTGTCATTTGTGCTTCCTCCTGAGGTTGTGCCGTTGGCCGCAAGCTCAATAAGTATCGACTGGGATATTGAAGCACCGAAGCGAAAAGTAAAACTGGTTTGGTCGGCCAAGGATTCGCCAATCGATCTGGTCGAGCTGAATAGCCCCTCTATCCCGTGGCGAGGAACTATAGACAATCCGCGTGTTCTAAAAGACCTAACGGATGGTCGACTGGATTTGAGAATCGAAGTCACGAAAGGCGATGGCCAAACAGACCCTTCACAAAACAATTTTGTTAGCTGGCGAATCAAACACTTGCGGATCTCGGTTTTGGGCCAGACGCTACCCCGCAACAACCTAGTCCAGAAGCCATAAAATAGATCGCGGATCCTATGAACGAACACGTCGTTGAAACCAAATCTTTATCAAAACGCTACGGCGATTTTGTTGCATTAGATTCTTTGTCGATCCATGTGGACCGTGGTCAGATATTGGGGTTTATAGGCCCCAACGGAGCGGGCAAGACCACGACGATCAAAATCCTGGTGGGACTATCGCGTCCAACTTCCGGGACCGCATCCATCGCAGGCGTCGACTGCAGTGAGAACGCGTCCAAGATGAAACGTTTGGTCGGCTACATGCCCGATAAATTTGGATCCTATGACAACATGCGAGTGCATGAGTACCTCGACTTCTTTGGCGCGATTTTCGGAATGAATCGACGCGACCGACGCAAACGTATCGGTGAAGTCATGGAGCTTACCGAAACGACCTACATGCAAGACAAATTTGTGGAATCATTGAGTCACGGAATGCAGCAACGAGTTGGAATTGCCAGGACTCTCCTGCATAATCCCGAAGTCTTGATTTTAGATGAGCCGGCCAACGGCCTCGACCCAAAAGCGCGTATTGACATGCGACAATTGCTTCTTCGGCTCGCTGGAGAAGGCAAAACGCTAATTGTGACGAGCCACATTTTGCCGGAGCTCGCTCGCATTTGTGATACAGTTGCGATCGTTAGCGGAGGAAAGATGAGAGCCTTTGGTCCCCTGGACGAAGTCATGCGAAATCTTTGTCCATTGCGTAGTTACGAAATCCAACTTGCAAATCCGGACCAATTGGATCGAGCTGCCGAAATCCTTGGTAAGATCCTGCGAGAATCCGAGCCGATTTCCGTTAGTCGAACGGAGCGCGTTTTGAGATTTCCAACCGTTCGTTCGGAAAGCGAACTCTCGCAGTTGCTTCATAATTTGGTCAAAGAAAACATCTCGGTTTCGCAATTTCGAGAAGTTACGAGCGATCTCGAAGATGCCTTCCTTTCTCTATCTGGAGGAAATACGGCGATCCCAGGCCCTTCCGATCAGGTCAACGCAGTCGCTGGCTTGGCCACGACTTAGGTTGTGATTTCGTTTCCGTTTCATCTCTCTTTTCAGTGTCAGCGATCCTGTGAAGTCCATTTTGATCTTCGAAAATCCGATTCTTCGGCGCGAGCTATTCTCGCGTTTGCGAAGCCCCAAAACTTTTTTGGCGATCCTATCGGTGGCGGTGCTATCCTCACTCTTGGTATTGTTGCGTTGGCCAACCGATTCCACGATCGACCTCGTCAGTCAGGGAGCCATACAAGTTTTTCGGCCAGTTGCCTTTGCGCTGGCTGTCGCTGTCATGATGCTTATTCCCGCGTTTCCTGCCGTCGCACTGGTGAGTGAGCGTCGGAAGGGGACGCTCGCTTTGTTGCTTAACTCTCCTACTACACCTTTTCAAATATACCTTGGCAAGTTCTCTGGCAATGTCCTCTTGGCTGCCGTGATTTTTTCGGTCAGCCTTCCGGCGCTCGCGGCCTGTTTTGCGATGGGTGGTATTTCCGTAGTCGATCATATAGGTCCACTATTGCTCGTGCTCTTCGGGATGGCGATTCAATATACGGCCGTCGGGCTGTGGGTAAGTGTTCTTGTCAATTCGACGGACGAGAGTTTGCGATGGACATATGCTGCGGTATTGGCCCTGGCCGTTTTCTCCGTTGGTCCAACGATTTTCGTTGGGAAGTTATCCGGTATCAAATCGCTTTTGGCTCATTGGATAACCGCTATTTCGCCTATCTCTGCGTTGCAAGACATAACCGGGTCTCAAGCGCAGGCGAGCGAAATTGGGATCTCAGCGAGCTGGCTGGATTTCTTGATTGCCAGTGTGTTCATCACCGTAGTGCTCGCTGTCGTTACCTTGCGCAAGCTGGACCCAAGACTGCTCGAACGCGCCCGCCCTACGGGACAGGTAAAAGGACGATCTAAGCCGACCAAACCACAGAGTTGGCTTCGACGAATCTCGTATCTAGTTGATCCTAACCAAACCAAAGGCAATATTCCGTGGTGGCTTAATCCCGTCATGGTCAAGGAATTTCGAACTCGGAAATTTGGACGATTGCATTGGCTTATCCGATTGGTGGCGGTCAGCGGAATAGTTTCTTTGCTTCTGACAGTGGTTGCAGCAACAGGCTCAGTTAGCTGGGGAGTCGAGCGCATCGCACCGACGATGGTGTTGTTGCAAGTTGCGTTGTTGCTGTTCCTTGGGCCATGCTTAGGTGCGAATCTTATCGCATCCGAGGTGGAAAGCGGCGGATGGGAATTGTTGCGAGCGTCACCTGTTTCACCCATTCGAATCTTGATCGGAAAGCTCATGAGCACGATCTGGACGTTGTTGTTGATGTTGCTTGCAACGCTTCCGGGTTATTTGGTGATGGGATACATTCAACCGGCGATGAGCGGGCAAGTGGGAAACGTCTTAATCTCACTCGTGGTTGCCATTTTGATGGTCACCACGATGAGCGCTTGTATCAGTGCGTTTTGTAGGACGACGGCTGTGGCCACCGCAACCAGTTACGCGGTTTTGCTGACGCTCTTCGCTGGAACTTTATTGATTTGGGTCGCCCGTGATAAGCCGTTTGGACCACTTCTTGTAGAACGAGCACTGCTGTTGAATCCCGCGGCTGGGGCTTTGGCCGAGATGAAGACCCCCGGGTTCGAGCAATATCGCTTGACTCCCGAAAGCTGGTACCTCGGACTTGGAATCTCTTTCGTTTGCTTGACGATTTTGACTCTGCGAATTTGGCGAATGACGCGACCGAACTAATTCTATTTGATCCATTCCTACGGTGTCCCATGTTGCCAAGAGCACGCTTCCTTTCATCGCTACTTTTACTGACGACAAGCTCGTTGGCCTTCGGTTGGCAACAGACTCAACCGTTGCAACATCTTTTCGAAGTGGACCCACCGTTGGGTGACATCTGGGCAACTCAGCAGCCTACGCGTACGATTCGAATTGACGTCGAACGATTGAAGTCTCCGTCTGTTAAAGAGAGACTGGAAGTCGCGCAGAAGATCTGCCTTGAGCATTCCAATCCCACTTTCAAACAGCAAGAACGAGCGATGGAGTTGCTTCTTGGCAAGTTGAAGGAAGGCGAAACGAATTTACAGGTAAGGCGAGCTATGTTTTCGGCTGCCCTCGTCGTTGGGGATGCGACGCACGCAGAATCGCTTTGGTCGCTCGCCAAGTCCGATTCTGAAATTCTCTCAGCAGTTGAGCGACGTTTGGTTCAATGGAAAAGCCCGCTTGCGCTTAAGGATTGGCGGGTACGTGTGGCAGATCACGGCGCCAAGCCAACCGAAGTAGCGACTGCGCTGCAGGGACTTGCCATCGTTGGAAATAGCGACGATCGTGCAGTTCTCGTAGAAACGATTCGAGCAAGCTACACGACTGCAGCCAACAAATACCTTGCGGCAATTGCGATCGGGGCTCATGTAAATGAAGGTCTAAATGAGTTCGCCCAGCAGGTGATGGACTCCGATCTGGATCAGCGACATTTACTTGCTGCCCATATGCTTAAGCGACATACTGGCGCGATCACGGAGACTCAACTCAGGCGCATTCTTGCCGATGGACCAGTGAGTGCTAAGCTAGTTGCCTACCGTACGATCTCGGAAAGCATGCCTATGTTGGCTCGCGAGCTAGCGAAACAAATGACGGCCGAGCCAGATGACGGATTGCGGATCATGGCTCTTCGTGTTTTGCACAAAGAATCCGATGAGGATAGCCTACGAATCCAAGGAGCCCTATTGATCGACCGGCATCCCGAGGTCCGAAATTTTGCTGGGAAAAATGTTTTGGAAAAAGCCACCCAGGGACAAAGAGCAGTCGTCGACGAATTGGTGCTGGCAAATTTGAATTCGGAAGAATGGACGGGAATCGAAATGGCGATCATTCTTGCTGTTCGACTTCAGGACCGAAGTCACTGCAAAGCTTTTCTTCGATTGTTGGATCATCGTCGGCCGGAGGTGTACATGCTAGCAGGTTGGGCGCTGATGGAATTGGGCAGCGAAACGGAAGTCCTGGCGGGCATGTTCGCACATGCAGAGAAACTGACTGGCGAATTAGGTTCGAAACAATATGCTCCAACCGATTTGACGCCAACGGACCAAGTACGGTTAAGCTTTCTGCATGAAGGATTTGGTAGAAATCAGTACCAACCAGCCAACGGCCTGCTCCTGAAGTTTATCGCAAAAAAGGGTCACTACTTTGGTATCCTTAGTCGAGCCTCCGCAATTTGGGCTTTAGGGAAACTCAACAAAGGAAAGGACAACCCAGCTCTGCGTTCTAGTCTGTACGAACGCATGAGTGATTTTGAGCTAAATTGGCCGGAAGATCATTTGGTTCGATTTTCGTGCAATCTGGCTCTTGGTGAAATGGCCCATTCCGAAAGCCGAGCCACGATCGAGCGATATGGCGAAGAATTGCCGAGCCCAATAGCTCATGCGGCCGCTTGGGCGCTTTCTCAGATAGACAAAGCTTCGGGCCCCAAGCCAGCAGAATGAGTTAAGCGATAGACAGGAGGTAGGTCACTCGTGCCGCGAGTGACATTGCCTTGCCAGTGCAGCGTTGTGGCAGGGTCACTCCGTGACACTAAATTGCCAAGTCGCGGAGCGACGTCGGCTACATGCTATGCGAAAAATACTTTTTCGCCCGTACTTACTTGATAAAGGTCCAGTGTTTGTAGAATATTGCCTTGAGCGGAGCCATGAGCAGGCGAATACTGGTCAAAATGCCGCTCATGAGCGCTGGCCATGGCGAAGGTCTAAGTATATCGACGAAGAGACAATAGCGCATGGCGTCGGATTCGTTGCACGATTGATGTTGCAGAGTGTCGTCGAAAATGAACAGCTTGTTGTCCTGCCAATAATGTGTTTGATTGCCGACGCGAATGAACACATTCTTGCTGTCGATATCGTTAATGTTGTATAGAACCCGCAGCGTCACTCTCAATGGCCCGAAATGTTCTCCGGTGGATTGCTTCTTGTTGAAAATCGATACGCCAATCGTGCGTATGTACTTGAATGGCTGATGGTACTCGGGCATCTCTACCGAAGCCGGGATGTTGTTGCCGTACCATTTGAAGAAGATCATGCCTCGTTTTTTCTCTTGCATCTTGGACTCTAGGAGCCCAACCAAATTTCTTTCAGTGGCGGCATCGATCAGTGTTTGGATCTCAGCTTGGTAGCCGTTCGGTAGGTCCTGCAAACGATAAATGCCTCTGTTCCAATAGGGCAGGCAAAACAAGTCGAGCAACAAGTTGAATGGTGAGAGCAGCCAAGTAAAAACGCCATTGCCAGCAAAGTAACGATCGAGGGTGCGGATCGTTCGCTGGCTATTGCGACTAACGTCGATCAATCCCAAAAGAAAGTAGGTCGCGAATACCCAAGGGATAAAATACAGGGCCAGGGCCAAAGGGACGACGCGTTTCAGCGTTTTCTTTAGGATTCGAACGATTTGTTGATTGCGATCGGATTTAGTTGAGCTGACAACAACGGGAGGAGAAAGTGTTAGCATAGTAGTTGCGAAAGCGGGAATGACTGTGCAAAGTGGACTGATGTCGACGCTTGTATCAAGCAATAGCAAAAAGCAAACTTCGGTGTCAACAAGAAAATTCTCACACAAGTCGCGTTCGTCGCACTCGTCGCACCCATTGCACTCATCGCACCCATTGCACTCATCGCATTTTCGCACTGTCGCACTCGGCAGGTGCGACCCTACTATGGCGACTCGCCCTACTTTGGATAACGCCGGTTGTGGTAAAGTTTCAAGCCTGCCAAGGCATGATAGATACCCCCGCATTCTAAGTCTATCTTCTCACTTGCCTTGAGCATTGCACATAAACGAGTTGCCGCTCGCTCCATCCATGCTTGACTTAGCTCAGATTCGTCCAAGGTATAAGCAAGGAATTCTAACGTGTGCCCCGTGGCGCTAATGCAGGAGCTTAGGTCACTGCTGTTTCCTGCTCGAGACGTGTAATTTGTCGAAAA
>JANLUJ010000480.1:0-1732 GCA_031363425.1 Pirellula sp. | reverse complement strand
CAACGCTAATTCCAATCAGTTGCACTAGTGATTTATCTACTTTGCCAACGACTTCGACTTTGTTGCGACTGGCTTCGCCTTGGTATCTTTAATCACCTTTGCAACAACCGGTTTGGCAGGGTGACGCAAGGCAGCTTGCGCAGCAGCCAAGCGCGCGATTGGCACTCGGAATGGACTGCAACTGACATAGTCCAAGCCGATGATGTGGCAAAACTCGACAGACGATGGGTCGCCACCGTGTTCCCCACAAATCCCGATCTTGAGGTCCGGCTTCGTCGAACGCCCTTTGTCTACACCTATTTTCATCAGTTGACCAACACCTGTTCGATCGATCGATGCAAATGGATTGGCTTTGATGATTTCCAAGTTTTGATAGGCTGGTAAGAACGAACCCGAATCGTCTCGACTCATACCCAAACAGGTTTGGGTCAAGTCATTCGTTCCGAACGAGAAGAATTCAGCCGATTCGGCGATTTCGTCCGCGGTTAAGGCACCTCGCGGAACTTCAATCATCGTTCCGACAGTGTATGCGAACTTCTTTCCTGTCGCCTTCATGACTTCGCCTGCCACGCGGTGAACGATTTCCATTTGCAAATCGAGTTCCTTCTTAAAGCCCACCAAAGGCACCATCACTTCTGGCTTGACCTTAATCCCTTCTTTGAGAACTACGGCAGCAGCTTGGAAAATCGCTCGTGCTTGCATTTCGGTTATCTCCGGACGCAGGATGCCAAGACGGCAGCCACGGAAACCAAGCATCGGGTTGAATTCGTGTAGTTCTGACACTAACCTTGCAACTTCAGCCACCGTCGTATTGAGTTGCTTGGCAACTTCTTCCTGCCCCTTTTTGTTGTCATGTTGTGGCAAAAATTCGTGCAATGGCGGATCGAGCAATCGGATGCATCCTGGCAATCCGTTCAAGGCTCGGAAGATGCCCTCAAAGTCTTTTTGCTGATAGGGGAGCAATGTTGCCAATGCCTTCTTGCGATCGCTTTCTTCCTTCGCAAGGATCATTTGGCGAACAGCGATGATTCGGTCACCCTCGAAGAACATGTGTTCTGTTCGGCAAAGGCCGATTCCCTCCGCTCCGAAAGCGATAGCGTTGACAACTTGGTCTGGTTGGTCAGCATTGGTGCGCATACCAAGCGTTCGATATTTGTCTGCGAGTTTCATCAAAAAGTCGTAGTACTGGAATACTTTGCTATCCTTAGGCTTCATCGTCTTATTGATCAAGACTTGCTTGAGTTCACTATCGGCGGTTGCGATCTTGCCGTGGAACACTTCGCCGGTCGTGCCATTGATGCTAATAGCGTCCCCTTCTTTGAGCGTAACTCCTTTGCACTTCAGGGTCCCTTTGTGGTAATCGATTTCGATATCCCCTGCGCCGGCAACGCACACCTTGCCCATTTGTCGAGCAACGAGAGCGGCGTGACTCGATACTCCACCGCGGGCAGTGAGAATACCGTCCGAAGCGATCATGCCGCGAAGATCCTCAGGGCTCGTTTCGATGCGAGCCAAGACGACGCTATGACCCTTAGCAGCCAGTTCTTCTGCTTTTCCTGCAGTGAAAACAACAGAACCTGAAGCGGCACCGGGGCCAGCAGGAAGTCCTATGGCCATCAAACGCCCCTCTTTTCCGGCGCTAGCATAGGCTGCGGTATCGAAGATCGGTTGTAGAAGCTGGTTGAGAGCTTCCGGATCTCCAGACTTAATGGCATGCTCAGGAGTCATCAAC
>JANLUJ010000472.1:0-2326 GCA_031363425.1 Pirellula sp. | reverse complement strand
CACGGTACCGGGCTAGGGTAACCAGTCTATCAAAAATAGCAGGCTAGCGCAAGCTATCAGGTCCAAGTAGGAATACCGCAGGCTCGCCCTGCGGATAGTTCTGCTTTTAGGCTACAAGCGAAGCGAGCGAGCGCCCTGCGGTCTTTAGCCACAAAGCCCGAACGAACCGCAGCCCAAGGCATGCGGGATTCCCAAATACCGCAGGCTTGCCCTGCGGATCGTTCTGTTTCAAGGCTACACGCAGGCGTGCACTACTTCTTTGGCATCTTTCCGCCAGGTGGGAGCGCGGCCACTTCGGATGCGGGCAAATCTTTCACTTCCCCACTGCTAAGCAAAACCCAGCCACCCGTCTTGTCCGCATCCTTTTGCATTCCAACAAGTTTGATGTCTTTCTCGGCCGGATTAACCGAGGCTCCAAAGAGGTAAACAATCGTCCCGTTGGTTATGAGTGAAAACGCAGCCGGGTGCATTGCATCGTGTTGGGCGAGGTCATTCATCGTCATCGGTACTTTTCCGCCTTTGACTTCCTTCAACAGATCGCACAGATCGAGCAGACCGTCTCTGGCAGCGGGCGTGCCGGATTTGGAAGCCAACGGATCCACTTTCGTCGTGCTAAAGCAACCGGCAACGAAAAGCATTTGAGCAACCAAAAGAACAAGCGTGAAACAGCGAAGGGACTTCATTGCAGGATCATCGTCGAATAAAAGGGTAACAAAGGACTCATCGAAAAAGCCACTTACATTGGAACGTAAGTGGCTTAGGAATTTGTGTGCTTGATCGATTTGATTATTCGATTGTAGCAACTTCTCCGTTGGCTCGGCTACCAAGGGCTTGCCATGTAACAAAATCGGCGCTGTCAGAAACAAATGCGACGGAGCCATCTGCACGACAAACGTTGACGCCACCTGTGTGATAGCTGGAAGCTGCCATGTGCAGAGAGTTAAAGCTTACACCGCAGTTGTAGTTTTGAGCCGCGAGATTGATGTTCTTGCGATTCCAGTTTGGCGGCAGCGTATGGCTATAAACAATGTTTGGAGTCAAGCTTCGATAATACTGATGGCCCGTATATCGAATCCAAGTTCCTGTCGTACTCTGCCCATTGGGAAGACAGCTGGGCAGGGTTCGGCCGTCAAGCTTTTGAGCCGCTGTGTATGCGGTACCAACAAAGAATACGGTCGTGTTATCCCATTGGTTGGTGTCATTCC
Source organism: Pirellula sp. (assembly GCA_031363425.1). Classification (GTDB taxonomy): domain Bacteria; phylum Planctomycetota; class Planctomycetia; order Pirellulales; family Pirellulaceae; genus JBKCUI01. Next base: position 1,121 of record JANLUJ010000472.1, on the reverse strand, counting down.
AAGTCTTCTTACCACGCATAACCTCCGAGAACATGGCAGTATTGCTTGTACCGTCCACTACCTCCGAAATCTTAGGACCCTTCATCACTTCGCCTGCCGATGGATAGGGTTTGGCAAAAATCCCATCAAGGATTGTGCCACCTCTCAATTCCGATCCGCCAGTACAGCCGTGATAACTTTGGCGTCCAGCAAGGAAGTAGTTATTATCGGAACCATCCGAAGGACAAAGGAACGAAGGTACGTCGGTCAATCGAGCCGCCGCATTGGCCCCTGTCTTGGTAGGAATGCTCGCATGAATAGGAGCATCGCTATTGGTGTTGTAGTCAAGGTCGAACAGATTGTACTTGTTGCCTTGCTCGAAGAAGGGCAGCATGTAGACTTGCAATGGTGCGTCTGAGGTGGCCGTAACCGGGGGTGAGACCGCGTTAATGACCTTGGTATGTTGGGTTGGCGGAAAGTACTTGAAGGCACTTTCGAAATTATGCGCAGCTAACCCAAATTGTTTCATGTTATTCGAGCACTGCATGCGTCGTGCCGCTTCGCGAGCGGCTTGCACCGCCGGCAATAAAAGACCAACCAAAATCCCGATGATGGCAATGACCACCAATAACTCGACCAGCGTAAATCCAGTTTTCTTGTGTAACATAAAAATCGTTCCGAAATAAGTAAGTACAAACGGTAAACGTCAATAACAACGGTTAACCAAAAAAGACATAGTCTGTCAAGATACCAGATAAAAACGAAAAAGCACACTCAAAATTGACCGCAATCCTTGCGCATCCCCTGGCCTTCGACCGTAAATACCGCAGGCTTGCCCTGCGGATCGTTCTGCTTTAAGGCTACAAGCGGCTCGCCCTGCGGCTCTTTAGCCTCAAAGCCCGAACGAACCGCAGCCCAAGGAGGTCGTACAGCTTATGGGCCAATGAATCTAAACGCACGACCAATGCGAATCGGATGATAATTCGTCCGCTAGCTGGATCTCCATCAGATTAAGCCCAACGGGCTTTAACATTTTAGCCCAGGGCAGAGCGCAGCGCCGCCCTGGGGATTCCACACACACCCGGCAAATTGCCCTGAAAGGGCCGAACGAGCAAGCAATCGTTGACACGAGAATTTTGTAA
>JANLUJ010000446.1:0-2583 GCA_031363425.1 Pirellula sp. | reverse complement strand
GCTTATGCCAAACGGCATCCAGAATCGCCCGAAGTCAAATCCCATCTAGCGAATTCGCGGACCAAGCTTGCGCACACACTCAAGGAACTCGATGAGTTAGTCAAGGCTCATGAGGCCTGCGACTCGGCGCTACGATTGTGGGAACAACTTCAGTCGGAATACCCCGACATGCTCGAGTACGAAGTAGGAATGGCCGCTGCCCAGCAGAACCTCGGTGCGATCGTAGTCGCCCAAGGTCAAGCGACCGAAGGCATGTCGATGCTGACACAATCGCGCGATCGATTGCAGAAGTTGGTTGATCGCATTGGCCCGCATGATCGAAGCAACGAGCTGTTGCGCACGATCACGAGCTCGCTCGCCGACACTCGCAAAGTGTTGGACCAAGGTCGAGAACGATCTTCGGACGAAGGCATTATTGAAACAAATACAAAAACGGCCGGTGAGGCCCTACGACCAAGTAAGTTCCTCACCGACCTCTCCAATTCTCCGACGCACGGTCTGCGCGTTGGAGGGATGGCTCCAAGTTTAACGCAGACCGAGGAACCGGAACAATCCATGAAACGTTTACGCAAACAATTGCCTCGGTCTGCATCACGCCCGCAGATCAACAATGAACGACCCCTTCGAATGGAGCAACTCGAAGACCGTCAGCTTCTAGCTGTCACGGTCTCAGTGGCCGATGCGACGATTAACGAAATCGGCAGCCCCAGTGCCTTTGTTTCGGCTGGCAGTGGGGGCCTCGACGCTCCTACGGGAATCACACTTGGGCCGGACGGAAACGTCTACGTTGCCTGTAACAATGGAGCCGTGCGCCGATACAACAGCACTACCGGAGCCTACATCAGCACCTTTGTATCGCAGGGATCCGGCGGCCTCTCAGGTGGAACCTTTATGGGGCTCGCTTTCGGCCCTGACAACAATTTATATGTAGCCAGCCCCGCGACAAGTCAAGTCTTGGAGTACAACGGTAGCACAGGTTCCTACCTAGGGCCATTCGTCGCTGCCGGGTCGGGCGGCTTAAATAGTCCCAGCGGTGTGACGTTCGGTTCGGACGGCAGCCTATATGTCAGCAGCAGGAATTCAAATTCAGTGTTGCGCTATCAGGGACCTCTGGCCGTGTCCCCAGGCTCTTCATTACCGGCAACAGGTCAATCCGGCGCCACGTTCGTTGCGTCATCAAGTGGCGGTCTTTTTAGGCCACTTTATTCGATATTTGGCCCGGACGGCAATCTTTACGTTGATGGCGGTCAAACCAACGGAATTTTGCGATTCAATGGCACTACGGGCGTCTTTGTCGATACGTTTGCCCCAGGCATTAAGGGACGAGGCATGATCTTCGATCAGGATGGTCGGTTGTATGTTAATGATGAAATGAGTAACGTTCATCGATTTGAACCGCAAGGCAATTCGCTCGTGGATATACTCGTCAACTCGATTTCCGCCGGACAGTCGAAAGCGGTAGGCATGACCGTTGATGCACAAGGCACACTCCTTTTGAGTTCTACCGACTATGACACAGTCACGCGCTACGATGTCGGCGTCGTGGTTAGCCTAGATGCGCCAAGTGCGACGCAAGTAAGCGTGAGCTACGCGACGGTCGATGGCAGCGCATCGGCGTCTTCCAAGTACTACGCGCAATCAGGTACCGTCACCTTCAATCCTGGCCAAACATCAAGGCGGATTCTACTTGCCGCGAAGGACAACTTGGTTGCCGAAGCCACCCAGACGTTTTCCGTGCAATTGAGCAATGCCACGGGTGGGGCAACGATTGGCAGGGGCGCCGGCACGGTTAGCATTACCGATGACGACACTTCACGCCAAATTTCAATTGCTAACACCTCGGCTATCGAAGGGGATAAGACTGCACATTATCGCGGCGCCTTCATTCAAGGAATCCCAGGCAAAGAAACCAGCTATCCAGTCACGTTTGGCCCGGACGGGAATTTTTACACAATCAAACAAGGCAAAAACTCCATCGCGCGCTACGACGGCACAACTGGAGTGTTTATGGACACTTTCATACCCGACGACGGGCATGTTAAGCTGGCTCGCGCAATCGTTTTCCGTGGCGCATATGTCTATGTATCCAGCAGTCTAACGAATGAAGTGATTCGCTACGACGCAACTACTGGGGCATTCGTAGATGTGTTCGTCACGGCTGGCAGCGGGGGGCTGAGTGTAGTTGAGGAAATAGCCTTCGGGCCCGACGCAAACAGTGATGGAGTTGGTGAACTTTACGTGACTAGCGAGGGCAATAGCAGCATACTCCGCTTCGACGGTGTCACCGGCCAGTCGCTTGGATCGTACATCGCTTCCGGATCAGGAGGGTTAGCCGCGCCCATAGGATTGACATTTGATTCGACGAACACTTATCTATATGTCGCTAGCCGTGGATCGAACCAAATTCTTAAATACAATGCCATGATCGGTGCCTACGTGGGTGGTTCTTCGCCAATTTTAATGGTTGGAAACATTGGGAATTAGCTCCAGCCGTCCGCAGAAGAATAGGATTCGTGTTCGGTAGTTTTCAAAGTTTCTAAAGCCTCGCGCGGCGCTTTTGATCGATTGGATACGACTGTTAAA
>JANLUJ010000432.1:0-17680 GCA_031363425.1 Pirellula sp. | reverse complement strand
GACGGTAGGACAACTCTGCTTGACCAAAGCCTTTGCATCAGGCTCTCCAGCTCGAGTCAGTGTCGTTGGACTTTCCCAAGTTGTGGTTGCAGCGCTTGTAAAATGGTTTTTGGATCAGCGTGTGCCAACCATAGGCAGCATGATTGGCATGATGCTGGTTGTTGCCTCGACCGTTTGGGTGATCTTGTCGCAACCAACCGATCAGGAAGTAGCGGAATTAGACTGAGCCGTACCCGAAGCCAAAATCATTTAGGACTTTTCGCAATCGTCTTTCATTGTCACTTGTTTTTGCGACGAAAAAATCAATGTCACCTGTTGGTCTCGGGTTGCGATACAGGCAGAGCCTAGTGCAAGTTGAGTCGGCTAAGTACGTTCTGGCGAAAGTAGCTAAGATCCGGTTTTTTCATGTCGCCGGACGTTAGTATAAGCTCTGCACATTGATCTGTGAAAGCTAAAGTTCTAGCTGAACATGATCGAGCCAGAACCTGAAGTCTCCGGCGGTCGCCTTGCCGAACCAGAAGCCAAGCACATCTGTTCCATCGGAGCCATCGAAGTCGGACAGCTTGAACTCGAATCGCTTCCATTCTTTGCCTGCCTTGATAAATTGGATCGAAGGCTGGAAGCCTCGCGGTCACGTTCTTTCCTTCAAAGTCGCTAACCAATTTGTTCTTCCCTGAAGTTGGCCGCTTCATGGCCGCTACCTTTTCGGCTTTCACAGAATCGATGCGTGCAGTGCGATCGATTGGGAAGCCGCCTTTCCAGACGCCCACGATGCGTGCGACGTTGGCGACATCTTTTGTCGGATCGCCGTCCACCAGGATTAGATCAGCTCGCATGCCTGGAGCAATCTGCCCGCGGTCAGCCAGATTGAAATGCATGGCAGGAATTGAAGTGGCCGACGCAAGGGCTTGCTCATTCGTCAAACCCGCTTGTACGAGCAAACGCATCTCCTGATGCATACTTATTCCGTGGTCTGTGCCGTCTCGGAGAGACGCGATTACGTTTCCCACGCGGAGCTTGGGAACTAGGAACAAGCAAACACCGGTGCCCAAACTATTCCTTGGTTTCCTTATTTCGCTTCTCCATCGAGAAAGGACGGTCTCTGAAACTGTCCAAAAATGGAGAGAAGTACTTGGGTAGCTTGTTGTTTTTCCTGAGTCGGGCAATCTCTTTTTCGGCAAGGTCCTTGCTTTCTCTCGCTCGTTCCGGCTTACCCAAAATGTCTTGCAACTCCGACAATCGCTTCAGCGACTGGATCAATCCAATACTGTAGCTCGCCAAGTCTGGGTACTTGCTCGTAAGGTCTCTTTGAATGGCAACTGCATCCAATAGCAACTCTTCTCCCTTGTCGCGGCCAGCCATCGTACTGAGTTTTACCAAGGTCGAGGCCTTGAGTGCTCGGTATTCTGGCACCTGCGGATTTTCATTTGAAATCTCGTCGCAAATCAAAAGTGCTCGAGCGCATCTTTGCTGGTCAAGCGGTCGCATCGCCACATTCCTGCTCAACGTGTCCGCCAACTCATACTTGAAGGCAGCAGAGTCAGGATGGGTTTTGCAAAGAGTTTCAAACAGTTCGATGGAGCGTCGCAACGTGTCTTCCGCTCGTGCAACATCCTTGGTCCCTTTCGCAATACGCGACTCGTCTCTCAACGCACGGCCGAGGACGATTTTGTAGGAAACGTTGTCAGGCGATTCGATGGAGAGCGCTCGAAGGATTGCGAGCGCCTCAGCATTGAACTCGGCTTCGCGTTTGATTCTCGCTGCTTGCTCCATCGGCAGCAGCTCGCCTTGTGGTGCGAATTTACCAATCGTTGGTCGGTTTGCTCTTGGACGCCCATCCATACCAAATCGCGTCCCAAGGGTTCCTATGCAGTTCAGTAGTTTTGACAAAGCAAAGCGTCCTTCTGCGGATCTACTGACTTCCGGCGATTGGTCAAGTAGTTTACGTGCATCGCTGTATTCCCCCATCGCCTTTGGAACCTGCCCTCGTTTTGCATACAAGGTTAGTCGCTCGCTGTGAATGGCAATCATGGGCAGCACAACTTCGGTCTGATCCGGCTTCTGTTTGAGAATTGAGCGAAAGGCCTCGATCGCTTTTTGGTACGATTTCTCCGCCAGCTCTAGTTGTCCGAGTCTGTGTTGGATATCCGCAACACGCTGCCTGCCAACAGCAGATTCGATCCGCAAATCTTTGGCGTTTTCCTCTGAAAACTGATCGAAGAACTCGAGTAGAGATTCAAGTAGCGCGACGTCTGCTTGACTCAATGTTGCCCCGGAAAATTCTCCGAACTCATCGTCCTCCAGCTCACTACTGATGACGACCGTGCTACCTCGAGATGAGATGTTGCTCGTGATCTGATCGAAGGCCTTCATAGCGAGATTTAGATTCTTTTCTGCTCTCGCGTGCTCTTGTTCCACTCGCGATAGTGCATCTGTTTTCGCCGCGAGATTGGATTCCGCACGTTCGTACTGCTTGCCTATCTCTAGGATCGAGCGTTGCTGCTGGCGATTCCAGAAACCGAGCAAGCTTGCTACCAAGATCAACAATCCAAGGGTCGCAGAGGCTAAAGAAGCAATAGCCGGATTGCGGCGTGCCCAACGCAATAGCAACTCGGTTCGCGTCGATCGCTTAGCCAGGATAGGTCGATCCTCGAGGAACCGCCTAAGGTCTTCTTCGAATTCACGAGCATGTTGGTATCGATCTTTGGGTGCGTACGCACAAGCTTTCAGCGTAATCGTCTGCAAGTCAGCAGGGATATTGGGCTGGATCGAACGAGGGTTGCGAAGGACCGAATTGCGTTCCGGATCGAGCAATCGGGACTTCGGTGACTCGATCGCAGGCTTGAGGGTAAGGAGTTCAAATAGTGTAAGGCCTAAGCTGTAGATGTCGACGCGAGAATCCCCAGTTCCAGCAATTTGTTCCGGAGCCATATAGCGAAGTGTTCCAAGGATTTCGCCAGTTTGCGTCTCAGCGTCAAGATCCGTTCGGCGAGCTAAACCGAAATCGGTAATCCAAACCGTCCCTTCGCGATCGAGCAGCAAATTGGCTGGCTTGATATCGCGATGCAACACCCGTTGATGATGTGCATAGTGAAGTGCGTTGGCTACGTTGGCAATGGTCCTCGCTACATTTCGAAAGTACTCGCGAGTTAGTTTCGGCGTGCAAATCGCGTTGGAGCCATTTGCCTTGGTCGCAGACTGTTCGATTTCCGATTGCGATAGCATGGTCGTGGCATCTGGAATCGCAACGTCCATCTCAGCTGTCGCGGCGTTGCGCATTTTCGACTGCATGGGCCTAGCGGCATCGGTAGCCGCGATTGTTGATGAGCCAACGCCAGCGGTCGGCGCCACTGTCTCAGTCGTTGATCGGTTGAGCATCCTGCGCGCAGCTTCTCCGCTGTGAGTTGATCCGATTGAGTCATTTCTTAAACACTCTATGACGTCATGCAGTGTCACGCCATCGATTAGTTGCATGGCATAGTATTGCAATCCATGGTCCTCGCCGATGCCATAGATCGGAACGATATTGGTGTGATGCAAACTAGCGGCGGCTTCAGCTTCGCGGCGAAATCGTGAGTTGTGTTTGCTGTTGCCCGAAATCAGATTGCTAATGACCTTCAATGCAACGTGGCGATTCAATGAGCGTTGGATAGCTTCGTAGACAACCCCCATCCCTCCTCGGCCAATCTCACGCACAATCTCGTAATCACCAAGAGACTGAGGCTGTCCTCCCGCAACGGTATTTCGAGCAATGGAGTCGTTGATTGAAACGCGTTCAACCAGCGCGATCGATGGCAAGACAGACCGAATAAGCTCCGCGTATTCCGGATAACGAAGAACATATTCCTCGATCGTTGGTCGTTCGCCTGCTCTCAGTCGCTCAGAGTATGCCTCGGCGATAACGTCGACGGGATGTCGATCCTCTTTGGAATCGATATTGCTCATGACAATGGCCGTCGCGACGGAAAGTGATTAAGGATTTCGGAAAGCTTGGCCGCTGCCCGCACATAACGATTGCTGGCAGCAGTTGGGGAGATATCGAGGACCTCGGCAACCTGTTGATTGTTTAAGTGTTCGAAATGGCGCATGGCGATGACCTCGCGGTCCGTTTCGTTCATCGATTCAAGTGCCGATTGTAGCTGTTGGATTTCTTCCTCGCGGACTGCGGCTTGGCTGGGTGAGGTGATATCGTCTAGCAAGAATCTGGCAATAGAAATACTCGTAGTGTGACCATACGGTGCAGAGGCCAACGGCATTTCTCGATGGGCGTCCCTTTTTTCTCGCGTGTGATTGCGATGGATGTCGATAAGCGTCTGAATTGTTTTTTGGCGGATCCAAACAAAGAAAGAGACGGGGGATCCATCGATGAATTCCTCGATCCGTCGCGAGATTTCGAAGTAAGCTTCTTGTAGAACGTCCGCCGGATCGACCCGACTACGGAGAACAGGAGCGAGTCGAAAGGAAACAATGCGTTCCAGTTTTTCCTGATGCGTCGCTAACAGCTCGGCTAGAGCCTTTTGGCCACCGGCGGCCAGAACGGCTTTTTCCTCCGAAATAGAAGCGTCTTGCGAATTGTCCATCCACCAAACCGATTTTTCGTTAAATTCAAAATATGGCGAGGGTGGGCGCAAGCCGTCCGGTGCCGATGTCTCCGTAAACATATGGCCCTCAAGCCACGTTGGGGAGGTTTCGCTAAAAATTATCCTAAATGAATGTGGATAGCCAAAAGGTGGCGTCGGTACAACATTGTGGCGCGAAAGTACCAAATAAATTGTCTCGATTGAAAACTCAAGCTACCTACTTAAGATAAGGAACTTACCAATGAAATTCAAACTGCAAATGCTGGCAACTTTGGTTGCTATTGCCTTTCCCCTGATGGCGTCGGCACAGGAGGAAGGCAAGGATAAGGCTGCGTTGCGGAAAGCGTTCCTTCAACGTGCCGGTTCTGGACCTGAGGCGGGCGGGCTTCCGGGCGGTCCAATGGGAATGCTCAAAATGCTGCCAATTATGAAGGTTCTGGATTCCGATCAGGATGGCACCCTCTCGGCAAGCGAAATTGCCAATGCCTCGAAAGCATTGATTCAGCTCGACAAAAATGGCGACGGCATAATCAGCGCCGAAGAAATGAGACCAGACGCTAACACGATGCCCGGTGGCTTTGCGGGCGCAGAACCAGGGCCGCCCAACGGTCAAATGATGGGCAAAGTGTTTGAGTCCCGCGACAAGAACGGGGACGGTAAGCTTACCGGCGATGAGATCCCAGAACGCTTACGTGACAAAATGAAAATGATTGACAAAGATGGCGACGGTTCGATCACGAAATCCGAGTTCGCTTCTGCCGCCGCACGCATGGAGGATGGAGCAGGCAAACGTCCAGGAAAAGACGCTAAAGATGGTAAAACGGGTGGAGCGGTTAAACCAAAACGACCGACCGAATAGTCGAACTGTTGCGTCGCCCACTGGACTCAGCCGACAAAAGTCAACGTAGTAGGCACATTCCATGTGCCGTTCACCAGGAATCACAATAAATGCTTACAAGCGGACGGCACGACGGAGCGTGCCTGCTAATGTCCCCGTTTAGCCTCCACCGCAATTCGATTTCTTAACGACTTCAGTTGCACTTCAAACCATTTCGACTACTACTTAACCGAGCAATGTAATGACGTCCCGACCCGATTTCAAAACGATTGCATCCTTCCGTTTCGCATGTTTCATTTTCACATCGTTCTTGGGAACCTTCGCTTTCAGCCAGAACGAACAACCGTTGTCCGCTGAAAGTATCCAGTTTTTCGAATCCAAAATCCGGCCTGTTTTGATCGAGCAATGTTACCGATGCCACTCCGCAGAAGGCCAAGGTATCCGTGGTGGGCTATCGGTTGAGAATAGAGATGCGTTGCTCTCTGGTGGCGAGTCGGGGGCAGCTATTGTTCCAGGCAACCTTGAAGATAGTCTCCTTTGGAGCGCCATCAACTACAGAGACTTCAAGATGCCGCCGAAAAATCCCTTACCCAAGGCCGTGATCGAGGACTTCCGAAAATGGATCGAAATGGGGGCTCCCGATCCTCGTGTGAATTCAGGAGTCGTTATACACACAAAAGTCAGTCCTGAGGACATTGCCCAAGGAAAGGAGTTCTGGTCCTTTAAGCCACCGGTGAAAACAGCACCCAAACCATCCAGGTTTGCCAACTGGGCAGTTACCGATATCGATCGCCATGTTGCGCAGTTGTGGGACGAAAATGGATTGGAGCCCGCCAGCGATGCCGAACCCGCAACGCTGGTCCGTCGCCTCTATTTTGATTTGATTGGCCTGCCTCCTAGTGTGAAAGAACTCGATGCGTTTGTCGCGAGCTGGAAAATCAATCCGGACTCGACCATTTCTCAAAAGGCAGATGAATTAGTGAATCGTCCTCAATTCGGTGAGCGTTGGGGCCGCTACTGGCTCGATGTCGCTCGCTATGCAGAATCAAGCGGCAAGGAAGTCGACATGACTTTTCCAAACGCTTGGCGGTATCGCAACTACGTCATCGATGCCTTCAACAAGGACAAACCATTTGACCAATTCATCCGGGAACAAATCGCCGGCGACTTGATCCCGACCAAGGACGACAAACAATTCGCAGAGCAATTGATCGCAACCGGTTTCTTAGCAATTGGACCGAAAACCCTCATCGAAAAAAACCCACGGCAGTTTCAAGCCGACCTCATCGATGAGCAGATCGATACGACGACCCGCGTTATTCTTGGCGTTTCCGTTGCTTGTGCTCGCTGTCACGATCACAAATTCGATCCGATTCCTCAAACGGACTACTACGCGATAGCTGGCATATTTCAAAGCACTGAAACGATGTTCGGCGGAATGCGAAGCCGACGCAGTCGCCAGGAGAGCGATCTGATAATGCTACCCCTAAATGATCCTAATCCCAATGACAAGCCGATTTCCAAAACCGAACTTGCGGCTTTAAAGAAACAATTGGAAGAGCGAGAGAAAGAGTACGCCGAGGCTAGACGTGCTCAAAGACAACCGGAAAAAAACAAAGACGGCACCGCTTCGCGATCCGGTTTCTTGAGCATCGCTATCTTGGACCAGCTTGTCGCACAAATCAGTGGCCGTATCAATACGGTTGACAGCGACGGCAAGCCGCTGACGCTTTGCATGGGTGTTCAATCTACCGACAAACCACGCAACGCTAAATTATTGGTACGCGGCGAAATAGATCAGCCGGCCCAAGAAGTCCCACGTGGTTTAGTTCAGGTGCTCTGCAAGGATCAGGTCAAGCTACCGGCAAATAGCAGCGGTCGGCGCGAGTTTGCAGAATGGCTTACGGCTCGCGAAAATCCACTTACCGCTCGCGTGATGGTCAATCGCGTTTGGCAACATCTCATTGGCACTGCAATCGTGAGCGAGCCTGAAAATTTCGGAGCGTCCGGACCTGCACCAACGAACCCAGCATTGCTTGATCATTTGGCCGTCCATTTCATGGACAACAAATGGTCTGTGAAGGGTATGGTTCGTTCGATTGTCACATCGCGTGTTTATCGGCTATCGTCCGCTTTCGACAAGGCTCGATTTGAAGCCGACCCAGAGAATAAATACATTGCACGAGCCAATGTTCGACGACTGGATGCCGAAGCAATTCGCGATGCAACATTGGCGATCAGTGGCCAAATCGATTTGACTCGCCCTAAAGCATCGCTCATCGCTTCCTTTGGAACCACACTCCTAGGTCCAAACGGACCGACGGCTATTCCAACCGCTGCAATACCAATGGCTTCTGGGAGCTCAGCCGGAACAACCGCAGGTCGACCAGACTTGAAGAGCGTTTTACGCCCTGGTGGCCGCAATACGAGTGTCAATCCATTCGAGGCACCCAACTACTCCAGGTCGATCTATCTACCAATTGCTCGCAATTCCTTGCCGCGGGCCTTGGACGTTTTTGACTTTGCTGAACCGAGCCTCGTAGTCGGTAGCCGTGAAGCTTCTAACACGGCCGATCAAGCCTTATTCATGCTTAACAACCCTTTCGTTATAGAACAAAGCGATGCAATTGCGAGGCAACTAGTACGTACATCCAGCAACCAAAACGAGCGGATCGCCAAGTCGTTTACCTTGGTATTTGGACGACCAGCTACTCAGAGAGAACTCCGCGCGGCTGCTGATTTTTTCCGTAAGGCAGACGATGGCAAAAAGACTATCCCTCCCGAACAACGCGTTTTTCAAGCGTTGAGTCAATTTTGCCAAGCATTGCTGTGTTCGGCAGAGTTTCGTTTAATCAACTAAGGATCCATCATGAATTTCGAATACCCATCGGTTTCACGCCGCGAGCTTTTGCAAACTGCTTCAGCCGGCTTTGGCTATTTGGCTTTTGCGGGACTTAGTACTGCGGCGGCCGACCAGGAGTCGGGCTTGAACCCGCTCGCTCCCAAGGCGCCGCATTTCAAGGCATCGGCCAAACGCGTGATCTTTCTGTGCATGCAAGGCGGACCATCTCACGTCGATACTTTTGACTACAAGCCACAACTTGCGACTGATGCCGGCAAGGGTGGGAAATACGGTGGCAGCAAACTGATGCCATCCCCATGGAAATTCCGCCAGCAAGGCAAGAGTGGCTTGTGGATCTCGGAACTCTTTCCGGAATTAGGCAAACACGCTGATGAAATGTCGTTGATCCGCTCGATGCATTGCGATCAGCCTACCCATCCAAGAGCGATGACACAAATGCATACTGGCAATGCACAGTTCATTCGGCCATCGTTGGGAGCCTGGACGCTCTATGGCCTAGGAACTGAGAATGATAGTATGCCCGGCTTCATTGCCCTCAACCCTCCAGCCGCTTCGGCGCAAAATTTCGGAAGCTCGTTCCTGCCGGCAATCTATCAAGGGACCAAGGTTGGCAAGCCACAAGGCCGCGGCGCAGGACAAGCTATGCGAGGTGCCGCAAGCAATGGCCAACAGCTTGCCGATATTTCGAATCCTCGTCAGTCGAAACAATCGCAACGGAATCAAATCAACTTGATCCAAAGCCTCAATCGACAAAAACTGGAACGCGAGGTCCAGCAGTCCGACGTCGAAGGTGTTATCGAATCGTATGAATTGGCTTTTCGCATGCAAGATGTTTTGCCTGACCTGATGGACATTTCCAAGGAATCAGCCAAGACCATGGCCATGTACGGCATCAACGAAGAGGATACAAACGATTTCGGCCGACAGTGTTTGATGGCTCGTCGCTTTGTCGAATCTGGCGTGCGCTTCGTCGAGGTGACGCATGCCAATTGGGATCACCATCAACGGATCAAGACTGAGCTTCCTGAAAACTGCAGGGAGATCGACAAACCGATTGCTGGCTTGCTAACCGACCTCAAACAACGCGGGTTACTGAAGGATACCCTTGTCATTTGGGGTGGCGAGTTCGGCCGATCCCCCGACGCGCCCAACGGAGATGGACGCGATCACAATCACAAGGGCTATACGACTTGGATGGCTGGTGGTGGTGTCAAAGGTGGCTTCAGTTATGGCTCAACGGACGAGCATGGTTACCAAGCCGTTGAGGACAAATGCCACGTTCACGATTGGCACGCCACGATATTGCACTTACTAGGGTTGGATCACGAGAAGTTAACCTATCGATATGCAGGTAGAAATTTCCGATTGACCGACGTTGCTGGCAATGTCATCGATAAGATCATCGCATAACTGCAAGCTTGTCCGGCTATATTCTTCTTCCAAGCCAAAACGCGGGGCCTTTGCCCTAAGGGAAATTTCCGCGTTTCTAGCCTGTTATTTTACTGAGCCGCAGGCGCTAGCCGCGTTTCGATACCTGATCCAAATCGGTGATCGCGGCTAGGGCCCGCGGCTCAGGCTTGGTCCGAAAGCGGGAAGTTCCCCTATTGCCCAAGTCTCTCAAGCAAGTTCTTCGTGATGCGTTCCGTTACCGCGTCTCCGCCTCGTAGACCGTGAGCCCAGTCGGTGGAACCACATGTAAAAACGGTGCCACCCCGGTGGTATAGCCCCAAACAAGCTGCCCCGGTGCGGCCTCGTTCCCAACGATCGTACCACTCGCAGTCGTCAGCTGCCCAACGTGTTGGGCAGGTTGCGAGTACTTCAAATGAATCGGGAGTACCGTCACGATGTGTTGGGAATGGCAGTCCATCTTTCCATTCCAACTCACAACCGTCGCATTCATATCCAACAATCGTATGCTTGGCACCAAACTCACTGTCTTTCTTCATTTCAGTCCCTGCAAAGATCCAGTGGTCGGGCCGCTGGACGGTGAACGATCCCTTGCCATCCATGAATTCCCCATGACTTAGGTGATATCCTCCGTACAAAAAGCCAACGCCCGTCAATTGATTTTCAGGGCGTTTGACAAGATAGTGGCTCCAAAGCGTTGTAAGCTTGCTGTGATCACCGGTCCTATAAACCGGGTCAGAATTGAATGCTTGCTTCCAACACGTTAAGGCTTGTCCGTTCTCTTCTGGGCGGACTTGCCAACAGCACGTGTTGCCGCTAAAGAACGCAACATTACCGCCACCTCCAATAAACGCTTCCAGTTGGTCTCGCATCCCAGCGGACCAGTATTCGTCATGCCCAACGCTTAACACCAGTTTGTATTTGCTTAGAAGTTCGGGACGTTGCTCGAGATCAAGATTTGAGGCGTAGTCGAGTTTGAAACCGTTTCGCTCGGCCCACTGAACCAACGGATATTCCCAATTAGAGAATTGACTCGATTGCGGACGTTGAAACGAGACCCGGTTGCCTTGCAAATTCGAGCGTCCGTTGTAAGCATAGAGGCTGCCCCCACCCCAATTCGTGTAAGCGTTGTAGGTGTTCGTCGCAAGTTGCAACAAGATCTTGGTGTTTTTGCCTGGCTCTGCAGATCGAACCACAAAGAAAGTATCGGATTCGGCTGTCCTGCGATTCCGTGCAACGTACTTCCCGCCACTATCCGTGACGCGAAGCGTAGCTTGGTAGTAGCCCGTAGGCCAGTCTGCCGGAATGGGCATACGAAAACTAATGGGCCAGTTACAGCCGTGCGAGCTGGCGTTTTCAGGAATCGGGTGCGCACCACCTCCTGGGATTTTTGCCTTTTGAAAAACCACCTTACGTTCCGAACCCAGTCTAGCGATTTCTATGCTGTATTCAGTCGCGGTGGTAGAGGTATGCAGTTGTAGTTCATCCCCCGGCGCAACGCTTTGCTTTTCCGGATAGCCTTCGATGAAAAGCCCTGGAGGTTGCTCGGATTGGGATAGTGCGGTTAATTCGCAAGCGAAGAATACCCCGACGGTGAGGAATACAAAAAATTTCTCAAACATTGTTTTTGTTTTCTTGCTGTTAAACATTGAGAAGTAAGTACCGTGGGATAGGCTTCCAGCCTGTCGTCATTGTTAGCCACGAGATTTTTCAAGCAGTACCATCATGATCAGCGACAACAATGCTCTTAACTCATCGTCTTGATCGACTTCATTGACTTTTTCGATGACGAAGTATCGTTCCAGTATCGACGGCTTCTTAACGACGCGCATTGCGATGGTACCGTCGGCCATCGTTATCAAGTAGCTTGGATTGATCAAGTAGAGAGCGACGAAGCCGACAATCGGGATTTCTCCAAGCAGTGATTCCACGAACTTCTTCCAGGGGTTCTCTTCTCGGATATGCATGTCTACGGCGTTACCTTCTATCACTTCGTAGTGAGCGGACCATAGCGACCGCATGCCAAGCCGCCTAACCGATCCCCATTCGCTTCCATCTGCCGCCGTGAATTTGTAGTTGGCGGAAAAGTCGATGATCCGATCAGCATTGATTTCAAACAGCTTGCTCTTGAGACTGGAGTCCGAGAAGACCTCGACTTTCTCTTTGAGCCGCAGCATTTTTTGCTTCACAAAAAGAATGGAAGTGCCTTCCGCATCCCGAACCGTTATTTGCTGAGACAAAGACAATAGCTTGAATCGCAGGTCAAGTGGGTACTTCATGCTGAAATCCACAGTAGGTTGAAAGTAAGTTGACAGCCACGTAGCGCCTTGGAATGCAGATGCCACGCAGCCTATTTCTGGGAAGCCGAAAAAGGAACAATTTAGCAGGAATCGATGGCGATTGCGAACGGTTCGGCGGTATTACGTAGCTGCGTCTCTCCGGCCCTCTGCTTCGGTTGGTAACCGATAGCCTGTTCGATGAAGATAGTCTGGTAGCAACGACATCCCAAGGGGTTTGCTAGAGATAGATTCGCCAACCTCAAAGGATTCATGGATCTGAAACACATGCAAGGACCCTTTTTGCAGTTATTGCCTATAAAGCAAAGTCTCAAAAATATAGCAAAAAAACAAAACGGTTCGCAACCGTTTCGAGGTTTCAACGAGAACAGTAATGTCGAGTGACAAAACGGTTTTAAGACGCTAACTTCAATCAGGAACAAATCATGGCAGCTTACATTAAATTTGATGGCATCGACGGCGAATCCAAAGCAAAGGGACACGAAAAGTGGACCGACTTGGAAAGCTTCTCACAAGTGATTCACAAGGCTGGAGCTGGAGCCACCGGTGCAGCACGACGCCGAGGCACGATCCTTCACGAGGACTTGCAATGCTCCAAGCTCTTGGACAAATCTGGTCCTAAGATTGCAGAAGCAGTTTGCCTTGGCAAAGTATTTCCAAAGGTGGAGATCCACTGCAAGACGACTGCAGTCAACTCCGGTCGCGAAACGTTCTACAAGTATGAACTCAAGAACGTGATGGTATGTTCCTATTCGGTTTCTGGCGGAAGCCAAGACAAGCCACATGAGAGCTTCAGCTTGAACTTTGAAGAAATCAAAGTGACCTATACCGAGATGGACGAAAAGGGTGCCAAGAAGGGCGACGTCTCCTACGGCTGGAAGGTCGAAGAAGGCGTAAAAGCTTAGTTCTCTTCTTGGCTGACGCTCTCGTGGCTGACGCTGCTAGCGTCAGAAACCGCATCAAGCTTACCACCATGGCTAGGAGGTACAGCTTTAGAGCGCCCCAATGGGCTTGGAGGCTTTCCCACTTTCGAAAGCTTGAAAAATAACGTGGGGCCGTTCGACTTGTTTAGCCTGGAAGCAGAACAATCCAGCAGGACAAGCCTGCGGTATTTTTGAATCCCACCGGCTTGACCGGTGGATCGTTCGGGCTTTTTGGCTACACACGGTGTTGGCCCAAGAGATATCAACGAAATCATTGATGCAAAAGTGGGAAGGCCTCCAAGCTCGTTGGGGGCCTGGCGCAGGACAAGCCTGCGGTATTGCTGCCTGGGAACGCACTGCCGCGGAGGCTTTTGCCTCGCGATTTTACGAACAGCGATGAGTTTACCAGGCATAGTGGTGGCTAGAATGCTCCGTCTACTGCAGTCAGTCTTGCGATCACACTATTCAGCTCAAACGGTCGAAACTTGATAGGCTTGCCTTCGATGTCATCCTGGATCAAGACAACGTAGCGATCCAATCGATTCGCGGCGTTGGAATCGATTAACTGATTCGAATCAGAGGCGCTCATTTGCATTAGGATTCGCAACTCGATATCGCGCAGAGACTGACGAGAGACCCATCTGGTTATTGTCCCTGCCGAATCAGCCCAAAGCCAAACGTGCATACCCAATGCCGGACCATCGCGAAGTAAATTCGCAAGCACCGCATCCGGCTTACTGGCGCCCGCAGTATCGTCCCCAAACAAATACTCGTCGTTTTTTCGCAATTCACGGAACCGTGACAAATTGACCACCGCAATCAACATGGCCGCATGCGTCGAATCGGTCGTTTCGCTACGGTGGTCTAGCTCCTGTTTCAAAAAATCCATAGTGGCATCAATCCCACGAATATCGCTAGCACGAACAGAAACCTTGCAATGAGGAAGTTGCGTCATCAGCGAGCGCATTGACTCATCCTCAGCCCTGGATCCATCTAGGATCACGACGGACGGTTTTTCATCCATCGGCCGAGCTGAAGTTCGATAGCAGAAACCAGCAATTGAACCAGCCAGCAAACTCGCAGCGCTCGATTCATCTTGCCCAATCACCATCACGTTTCGACCTGCGCTGCGAGTTAGAGTCTTGGTCACCGGTGGATCAATCGATACGCTATCGCCCAGTATCAGCGGTACTGAGCCTTCGTCCACCCGCAATTCGCTGATGGCCAATGCGATGCTCTTTTCGTCCCAAACGGCTGGCTTGTGACCTTCAAACACGATGCGCCGACCAAGTGCATTGGTCGTTGGGGAGTGAGGGACAGGAACTTTGCTCAATCGCTCCAGTCGCATCATTTGGTCGTTTTTTTCGAGGAAGGCAACTTGGAATGGTTGGTTGCTTTCGATGCGGCCCCCCATTTCGTTGTAGATGGCCTGGCCCGAGTGCCTTAATCGGCCGGCAGCCGTGTTGTCTTCACTCAAGATGAGCATTGCATCCGAACTGTCGCATTGCAATGCAATTCGTACCGCCATTTGCGAGAGCGTAGTTCGAGGCAACGAGTAGGCACCGCCGAGAGTTTGGGATGCTAAAACCAAGTGCATGCCGAATGACCGTCCTTGACGGACAATGCGGTCCATCAACATCGAGGCTTGTTGGGAAAGTTTGTCATCTTCGACAAATAACTCCTGAAATTCATCGATGACAACTAGGATTCGCGGCATCGCATGTTGCGGGAATTTCTTCGCAAGGCTCGGTATGTCCTGAACACCCCATTGGCGGAACGCTTCACCGCGCGCATGCAAGACGCGATCTAAATACTCGAGAGTACTGACGCCAAACTCGCGCTTGCTTTCGATTCCGATGATATCCGCATGGGAGAGTGCGACCTCGGAGTAAACCTGAAACTCGACCCCCTTTTTGAAATCGAGCAACACCAATCGCAACTGATCGGGTGAGTACTTCATCGCAGCACTGGTTATCATCGTGTGCAGCATCGACGACTTGCCGGATCCAGTCTTACCAGCAATGAGCACATGCTGCGCCGTTCCAGATCCCAACCGCATGGATTGAACACGGCCAGAGTCGGAGATGCCAAGCGGTATCGAAAGTCCCTCTGCACTTGAAACCGTTTGCTGTTCTTGGATTGGAATCGCAATTGATTCGTATGGCACAATGCATTTGCCGACCTCCGACGCTGCCTTCAAATGATGCTCCATGATCATTTGCAGCCGGTCATCGGCAGGGGGAAGCTCCGGCTTCAGAGGATACATGACGAGTTCCGGGTGATCCACCACGACTCTTGACTCGGTCCGCGCGGACGTTCCATCTGCATCTTGGATGCGCTCAGGGCTAAGTTTGAGTCGAAGCCCAAACTCGTTGAGCTTGGATCGATCCGCAAATGACGGCCAAACATAAGTGTCTGAAATTTGCAATATAACGCCGACACCGCATCTGCCTCCCGAGGCCATGATGGAACAAAGAGATTGCCATGAGCTATCGTCCAGTCCGCATGGGAAATTGGACCAAACAATCAATCGGTATGGAATCGTCATTGGACCCGCGTTGCGATTGTACTCAAGCACATTTGCATATCGGTTCCTTAGACTCTGCTGGATTACGTCCTCGACATGGCGAGCAGCGCTGGCTAGCTGTTCCGCGATGTGGAGCGATTGTGTCCATACGCGTTGGTTTACCATTTCGGGATCCACGTCAGCCAAGGCCATCAGCCAGGAAAACTGTTTCCCTAAACCTTCCGGGTCGATAATCGTGATATTCAAGTCGCCAACAGGGACGGAAGTCACCGCTCTTAAAAGAGTATTGCGAACGATGCCGGCAGCCGTCTCCTTGCATTCGACATGTGTATCGAGAGTCAGAGCGCATTGAGACACCACATCGAAGAAGAGACTCCAAGGCTGCTGAGGGCATGCCTCCGGCAAAAACATTTGTTGAAGTTCGTTTTGGAATTGGAGCAATGGCTCTATCTCGCCTATACGCCATGCCAACGACTGCCGCGTTCTCGGCCAATCGCCGGATGTAAAGCGATCTGAATCCCAATCTGGAAAGTCAAGTTTCGTTTGCTCGTGAACTTGCCGCATTAGCTTCGCAGAGGCCGTACAACCGTCTATCCAGCGTCGAACGATTCGTTGTTGTGAATTTTGAAAATGCGATTCAAAACGGGTCAACATTGCCACATGAGCTTGCTCGGTTTCGAGGGCCTGCGAGGACTGCTGATTGTTCAGGTCGTCTAATTTTGGTTTGCGATCGGCATTGATGCGATGGTGTTTCTCGTTTCGAGAGGCCGCAACGTGTTTTCGCTTTTCGCTGCAGGAATGAGTCAGAGCCATCATGCTGGAGTTGAACTCGCTAACAAGCTTAGTGCGCTGTGCTTTTTGGTCATCGTCCAACAACTGCTGGCTGGTGGAAAATTGCTTCTCAAGCCGTTGGATCTCTTGCTGGCAATTGAAGTCTGCGATTCGATGGCCTTGACTAATTACCATATAGCCAACGTTCTCTTGATTTACTACCGGAGGAAACATACGACGAATCGTTTTTGTTACCAGTGGAGAGAAAGCAAAATGAATGATCGAAGTAAATAGAATCGCACCAAAGACACCGACAATACCGATGATCAAGGGGACAGACTCCATAGCCCATGCAATGGCTGCAGCGCCGGCACCCAGCACGGACCCAAAACCCAAAAACCAGCTCGACCCAATCAACTTGTTCGTGGGGTGGTTCTGCATTCTCTTAATACTTGTCGACAGAGACTTTCTAATCTCTTCAAAGCGCTTTGCTACTTCGGGCAGATCCGAAATGGAATTCACTTCGGCTGCAGCCTCGGGTGCGATTGCACCGATCAACCCCTGTAGCGCCGTGTCTCCGGTGCGCATGCCAATCCATTCGCGACACTCATGCATCTGCTGCTCCATCGTCGCCCGCTCCTTGTCAAGCTTGGCTTTGATGCTGTCTCGAGCGTTTTTCTTATCTAAACATGTGTCGTTCTTTTTTTGCTTTAGCTCGGCGGTTGCGGTTTCGTATTGGTTTTTCTGTTCCGATTTGCTTTGGACTAACTCAGACTTTAGTTTCTTGGTTTGCTGACGTTCGAAATGGAGACTCAGGAGCGTTTCGCGTTCGGCCACACCGAACTGTTTGTCCAGCAACAAATCCCATTCGGTCATCGAGGATCTTGAATCCGCCGCGTGTTGCGATTTCATCTCGGTTTTTTTTTTCGCATACTCACGGATAGATCGGTCGCGATCAGATGCCATCTTTTCGCTATCCGCAGATCGCGAAATGCACAACTGCTTTACTCGAGCCCTGAGACCACGCACGAAGTGAAGTTGATTGATAAATAGTCCCCCCAAAAAAACCGAACGGGAACTGGACTTGCGTTGCGAATCAAGAGAAGTATTGGTATCCATCGCCCTACCACGGTAAAAGAAGTGATCACAGCTTTATACCAATATACTCTAGTCCGGTTTAGTAAGGCGATCGGCAGGTTTAACGCTACCTAGCACGAAGCGCAAGCTAGTGATTCCAGCTTCCAATTCACTAGCTCGCGCGTCGTGCTACTGGTACTTTTCAGTCTGCCGGTCGGCTAACAGGGGATGTATGGATCAGCCGAAGGACGTTAGGATGTGCGGATGACATTTGGTCGCCGCCGGTTCTTTCTAAACTTTTTGAAAGTGGTCTCCATCAAAAAAAATACGTGACCGCGGACGGTATTAGCCAAAAAAAGCACCCCACAATGGATTCTTTAAACATCATTTCGGTTTC
>JANLUJ010000376.1:0-6283 GCA_031363425.1 Pirellula sp. | reverse complement strand
GGCTTCCATGGTTCCCGAGTCGGTTACAAAGTAGGGCGACAGGTAGCCGCGATCGAATTGCATGCCTTCGACGAATTCAAGTTCATCGTGAAGGCTCTTGCCTTCGTCTACCGTTACAACTCCGTCTTTCCCAACACGTTCCATAGCATCGGCGAGGAGGTTTCCAATAGCTCGATCGTTATTTGCAGCGATCGAAGCGACATTGGCCATTTCAGACTTGTCTTTGATCTTGATCGACATCTTGCGAAGTTTTTCGGTGATGTCGGTCACGGCAGCTTCAATGCCGCTCTTCATTTGAATTGGGTTGACGCCAGCTACCACAGCCTTGAGGCCTTCGTTGAAAATGGCTTCCGCCATCACGGTTGCGGTGGTCGTACCGTCACCAGCCACGTCGCTGGTCTTGGACGCGACTTCGCGAACCATTCGCGCACCCATGTTTTCGTATACGTCTTCCAAGTCGATTTCCTTGGCAACGGTAACACCGTCTTTGGTGACTGTTGGACTGCCGAAACTCTTTTGAAGAATAACGTTGCGTCCTCGAGGTCCGAGCGTGACCTTGACGGCACGCGCCAGCTTGCTGACACCGCGACGAATCGCTTCACGTGCTTCTTGATCGAAAGCAATAATCTTTGCCATTGAAAAACTCCGTAAATCTATTTTGGGTAAAGTGGTTTCAAATCGTGGGGATGCGTTCCAACTAGCCAATGATTGCGAGGACTTCGTTTTCGCTCATCATTAGATATTCTTCGCCGTTGACTTCGATGTTTTCGCCAGCGTAACTCGTGAACAAAACGAGATCGCCGACTTTGACCTGCAGCGTCGAACGACTACCGTTATCGAGGACCCTGCCATCGCCGATACTGATAATTCTGCCGCGGGTCGGGCGATCCTTGGCGGAATCTGGCAAGAAAATCCCACCGCTGGTTTTCTCTTGCGAAACTTCTCGTTGAACAACGATCCGATCGCCGAGAGGTACGAGCTTAACCTTGGTCTTTTCTTTGGTTGCGGCAGCCATTGAACGAAACTCCATGCTAGAAAAAGTGGTGACTGTGTTTGTGGTTCGGAGGTGCAAGACGCCAAAACGGCATTGCACGCATGAAGATCGCCCAGAGAGCAATTTTCGTGCCAGACAAATACTCCCGAAATCCTGGATCTGCTTTCCAATGAGAAAAATCCAGGAATGACGTTGTTCTGTGGCCACTCTCGGTCCAGAATAATAGTTAAATAAGGTCCAAGATTTTCCGAACGAAAGCACGAAGCATGCCTATCCGAGTCACCTGCCAATGTGGACAAAGCTTGAACATTCCCGACACCATGGCGGGCAAGTCAGGCAAATGCCCCAAGTGCCAGCAGCCAATTCGGATTCCGGCTACCGAGGTCGTGGCCGCGACCGGAACTACTTCGAAACCAAGCACGCCTCCGAAGCCGACCAAGCCATCGCCAGCCGGATTGCAACCAAACCAACAAGGTGCGATGGCAGGTTTGCTGGACGCCGCCGGCCTCGTTCAAAAGGCTGGAACCTTTTGCCCTCACTGCGATCAGCCCTCCAGGCCAGGAACCGTGCTTTGCACTCATTGTGGCTTCAACTTTTCGGAAGGAACCAAGGTCGAGGGGCACAAGGCTGTCGAAAAGAAAGAATTTGGGAACAAAAACCTAAACGAAGCAGCCGCAATGATGGTTCGGGAAGCATCAACTCAAACGAGGATGTTGAATAGCGGTACCCCATGGTGGATGATGTTTTCGATACTAACGGGACTCCTCCTGTTCGTGGGCGGAGCTCTCGTGAAAATGGATGCGTCCACAAGCGGCGAGATTTCAAAAATCGAAGGTTTGGCCCGTATTCAGCGAGCCAATTGGCTGCCGGTAATGGCAGCATCCTCCGGATCCGGAATGCTTTTGGTTGCAGTTTTTGCCTACATCGCGGTGATATTCACAGGCTTCTTTGAGTCTAGAAAGCAAGGACTCCTCTGCCTTTTTGCTCCGCTTTATATCGTTTATTACATGTTTTCGCGGATCAAGTCCCAGAAACTGTTTAGCACCGTGGCCATAATTTGGATAACATCTATTTTGGCTGGCTTCCTTCTTGGATACGCTTTGCCAAAAATCTAACCGCTCTACTGCAAGGCTACTGAAATGTTCCAGAACCAGCTTGGCCGGAAATCACGCCTCACCTTCGCCGCAAAAACAATTGCATTTCTCGTATCCATTCCGCCTTGTTGCGCGGTCGCTCAAACGGTGCAACTTCCAACGGTGGGTACCTTTTCGCTGAACACCAGCGTTTTGGCGCCTGATTCTGGCACCGCGTATCTGGGAGGAAATCGCAGGAGCGCGGTGGGCAGCCAAGCATTGGGACCAGGTTCGTCGGCATTCGGCACATCGAGTTCGGCGGCAAGTGCGTCCGTGCGAGCTACGATAATCGATTTGAATGAATTGGATCTTATGATTCGTTCGCAAGCCGGCAGCAAACCGACAATCCCCGATCTACATTCCTATCAGTCCAAGCCATCCAAATATGCAACTGCCACAAAAGGAACGGCAATGCAAAATGCAGAATACGAATACCTAGCCGCCATAACACATACGGAAAAAACCGGATCCGAACAGATTAGTTCCGATACCAGTTACTACTTGTCCTTGGCGGCCAATGCGAGACAGCAGAGACATTGGGCCGCTGTCGAACTTTATTACAAACTCGCTTGGCAAAGCGTACCGGAGAGCCGTCGCGAAAGCGTATTAAAATCACTCGCAGAAGCCAGAAGAAAAGCAGCCATCGAACAATCGAAATCGATCGCCAAGTAAGCTGCGTTCACGGTGGGAAGCCTACATCAGAATTGCACCATCTGTTCCAGCTCCAGACTCCCACTGACGGCGAATTTCTCGAAGTCCATACGCGCACATTTCAAATTGATCACTTAATCGATGCAGCAAATCCGATGGGGCTTCGGAGTTTTCATCGGCTTCAATCTCGCTTGCAATTTCGTAGGCCAATTTGCCTTGGTGACAATAGCTAACGAATTGGTCCGAACGATCGGGACCTTGAAGCCCTCGCAAGGATTCAGGATAAAGCCCCGTCCAAAAAAGGGTGAAGTCGCCGATGTGCCTATGGACTTCGCGTTTGGCTAGACCGATTCGGTGTTGGGCCTCTGTCATCATCGTGACAACCTCGGTTGCCCTTTGTCCATTTAGCTGACGAATCCTGTGCAAAGCGTCTGTTTTCGTGAATCGCACCAAAAGCTTGCTTACGTAATTCACTAATTCCGTGTCGGCGACACCGAGTTGGGAATGAAACGCATACTCAGAAAGACCGGCAAAGAACCGCTCTAGAGTGTGATTTATCGAATGATCATTGGCATCGTTTTCGAACTGCATGGAAAAGCTCCTCCTCAAAAACAGGAACTGTCCTACCCCTATTCCAAACTATTTACTGCACCTGGGGGATGTCAAGATCGAAATGCAAGAATCCGTTGCTTAGTCCTCATTTTTGGAGCAGCTGCTACGCCCTGTCGGAACACGAATTCCAAAAATGGAACTCGAAAACGTCACCAATCGAAATTCCACGCTATCTTAGGGGAACGATGGAACTCTTCTTGGCATGCACCACCAACACACTTTCTCCATGCGCACCCCGCTTGCTTGGCTCAACACGACATCGAGTCCGCCTAAACTGATTCTCGCTTCTTCGGGAATTGGTTTTGCAGTTGTACTCATGTTCATGCAGATCGGATTTCTGAACGGACTGTTTGATAGCACCGTCCAAATCCTGCGTTTGCTCGATGCTGATCTTGTGATAATGAGCCCAGCCCGATACACCGTCCCGAGCGAACAACGATTCAACTATGGATTGCTTCAACGTGCTCGTTCTGCTGCCAATGTTCGAAGCGTTCAACCGCTTTACATTGATCGCTCCATGTCCGAAGTTCGAGTTATCGGGCATGTTTCTCGATCGATACGCGCGATTGGCGTTCCGGTTGACGGCAATGTATTTGTCGATCCGGCAACGAATGAAAAATGCCGACTACTCACCGACCCGAACGACGCTTTGGTCGACCGGAAGAGCAAAGCAAAATACGGCTTCGAGAAATATGACTTACGGAAGTTGCAGGAGCAAGAAGCGGAACTCTCAGGTCGACAAGTGCAATTGAAGCAATGGGTCGAAATTGGCACCGACTTCGTTTACGACGGATCCGTCATCGTTTCAGATCGCGGCTCCGAGCATTTTTTCCCAATGCGAAATGGTTCCAAGCCCCCTTTGGCGGCGGTAGACCTAGGTTTAGTAAAACTAAATAGCGGCGCCGATAGATCCATGGTCCAAGAAGAACTTCAATCGATTCTCGGTGACGCTATCCACGTCTACGATCGAGAAACTCTGATTCGTCGTGAAATTGGATTTTGGGCGACAAATACACCCATCGGAATTATCTTTACAATCGGGACAGTGATGGGTTTGTTTGTGGGGGTCATTATTTGTTACCAAATCTTGTTCACAGACATCCACGACCACCTCGCCGAATTTGCAACGCTCAAAGCGATGGGCTATGGCCCTTACTATTTTTTGCGTTTCGTCATGCTTCAGTCATTCTATCTAAGCATCTTCGGTTTCCTGCCTGGTTGGCTAATCAGTTGGCTGCTTTACATCTGGCTGGCCGACCTGACTGGCTTAGTCATGATGCTCACAGCAAAACGGATTCTTCTGGTGTTCTGCTTGACGTTTCTGATGTGCACGATCAGCGGTGCGTTAGCAGTCCGAAAACTCTGGGCTGCGGACCCTGCGACTTTGTTTAAGTAAGGAGTAACTTTAGTCTTTAGTCTTTAGCCTCCTTCAATAATTCGGTTGCAATCCAAGGATCAGCCCAACGATGCAATCGCTTGCCTATCATTGCATTGTTTGAACTACTTGGTACGCCATAACGATGCATGTAACCGACGTGGCCACCAAATTCGGACGTTCTCAATACTGTCGACTTGGACAAAATTGCCCCCTCAAACATCCAGGCCGGAACAATTGGATCGTGCTTGTCAATCAGGATGGTGGTCGGGACTTGGATTTGATCTAGCCATGCCGCCGACGAACCGGCGCTATAGTACTCCTCGGCATCTCGAAAGCCGGCCAGCGGTGCAGTTACTGTTTCGTCAAACGTCCTAATCGTTTCAAAGGAAGCGTGTGTGAGCCGCTCTGCCCATTGTGGCCAAATTGCGGCTCGAGACTTAGCCTGCTTGCGAAGCGATCTCATGAAATAGGTCGCATACAAGCGGTAAAGTCCCTGCTCCATGTGCGTTGAACATTCCGACAGTCTTATCGGCGGCGCAACCGACACCGCTTGAAGAACGCTTAACTCCCGGTTCTGCTCCCCGCCATCGATCAGAGCGTGCTTGGTCGCTAGCATCTTGAGTAAAATATTACCGCCGAGCGATACGCCGGAGATTCGCCATTTCCGAATTCCAAGCTTGTCTCTTAAATGAAGTAGCATCCCCCAAATTTCTTCAAAGCACGCACCATGAGGCGGCAATGGCGTGAAACGTTCCGACGGTCCTGCTCCCGGTAGATCCGCTCGAAAAACGCGCACCCCATGTGCCAGGAGCCATTGAGCGGTCGACGTCATGTAGGTTCCAGCATGCGATGACCCAAGTCCATGCAGCAGCAAAACTGCTTCGTCTGCATACCTGGGGTCCGGTCGACTCGGCGCATTCTCGTAGACGAGGCTGAACCCATTGTCCCCCATCGGGATCCTGTGGTCCAACGCCGGCAGAAGCGGTGGCTTGGGTTTGTAAAATCCGGTCAGGATAGTTTGAATGTGACCGTTGCGCAAATACCATGGCGGTCGAAACTGTTCCGGCTGTAGCAGCATTAATCTAACTTTCGTCCGTTTTCGCAGTTGCACCTGATGGTGCGAATGGATTCTCATTGTCCAGCAAATTGCTAGGCATCGTAGGCAAAGATTGGCCGGATCGCTACTCGCAATTGCTTTTCGAGCGCGGAATTGACCTCGCCGGATAACCCAAAATCGATCCTCGGACCATGCATAATGCCAACCACTAAGGTACAGTGATGGCTGACGTCCCAATGAGACTTCGCTCGAAAAACGATTTGTTAAAATGCTTCCTGATTCTGAATACGATCCGAAAACCGAAAACCGCGCTGCATTGCGTTTGGCGGCGTACGTCCTTTATTTTGTATTGGTAAGTGCCGTGTTATTGGCCGTCAACACCTGGATGATTTACTCGCTCGCACAAGGTACTGCAAAACTTCTACCCGATGTATACGTAGTTACCCTATTGGTTCAAC
>JANLUJ010000248.1:0-3060 GCA_031363425.1 Pirellula sp. | reverse complement strand
TATCAACGAAATCATTGATGCGAAAGTGGGAAAGCCTCCGAGCTGAGTTCGGTGGTCGAGCTGCAATCCGCGGTGTCGACAATAGGTTTAGCTCGCGTCATCGCGGCGTCGACAATGGTTATCTCGGTCGTACCATTGTCCAAGAATGTTCCCATCCATCGGTCCCAAACATTAAAGAAGGCACCGTAGTTGTACCTCATATTGGTATGATGATTGTCGTGATGGGTGACGTTGTTGAATCCCCTGAACATCCAGTGCTTGGACATCCAGTTTGGAATCATCTCATAGCCGGTGTGCCCTGCAATGTTGATCATCGAGTCGTAGGAGAGATACGCAAGCAATACGATCGGCTTGAGCGGGACGAAAATGACAATCAAACTGAGGCAAGCAAATTGCAGTATTGCTTCTAACGGTTGGAACGCAAAAATGGCCCAAGGGGATGGGCTTACGGATTTATGATGCCCAGCGTGGAAATACTTAAAAACCGGTCGCCAGTGCATGAAGCGGTGAGACCAATAGAACATGCTGTCGTGGAGAACCAAGCAGAGGAAAAAGCTAATAGGCAAATAATAGAGAGGGTAAGCAAATGTATCCCAGTAGATACTGGTCATGCCGGCCTTATACATTTCGAACAGCCCAGTGCACATCACCGAAAAGATCAAGATCGCTTGCAACGACATCTTCACTTCTCTCGCGATTCCGCTGCGTGTTGGCCTCCTATCCTGAATGCGACGTTTCTCTTTTTCCTCGTTGGAATGGAGGAAGTAAACGTAGTATGCGTGGCCGCACGGAAACAGATAACCCATCGTCAGAATGAAAAGAAAGATAACCGTGAACTCATTTAGGAGCACGAAGAGTAATTCTGACGAGAACATGGATTCGAATCCGCTTGAGTTTGTTTGATCGGACGTCGCGACTTGTTAAAGAATCAATAATTCTTCGAACCGGCACACCCATCTGTCTCTTTAAGGCAAGCGGCAGAATGAAATCTACGAGTAGCATAGGCCGTGCGAAACTCGGGCCCAAGCTACAGTAAACCAACTACTTCCACTCGCCGTATTTACCCCTTTTGGGGTTAATAGCGGCGCCATTGTAGGGTGTCAATGGCCCGATCGTAAGAAGGCAAATTCGCAAGAAGCAAAGAACGTGCTCGGAAAGGGAAAAAAGTTGTTAGTTATTCCAATTGCGAAATATGCAACCTCTGCGATTCGAATTCATGGAGGGCGGGTGGCCACAACATCGCGCGCATTCAAAAAACGTGGGGCCGTTCGCCTTGTTAAGCTTGGAAGCAGAACAATCCAGCAGGCCGAGCCTGCGGTATTTTGGAATCCCACCGGCTTGGAAGTTGTAGAGCATTAGAACGCCCCAATGGGCTTGCCCATTGGACGTAAAGTTTTCTGGCTAGAAGCATCTCATCAACGATTACCCGCCTCCCTACCCAGCCCAACGCCTGTGGCGTTGGGCTGGGTGGGGAGGCGGTTTTTCGCGTGGCACACGCCTCTAGCCAAAAAGCGTTGGCCCCAACGAGACGAGCTCGTTGGGGACCTGCAAAAACTCGTTGGAGCCCGCAAAAACTGAGATGCGAAAGCTGTACAACCTCCAACAAGGAATCACGATGTCAAATGGAATCAAGTTGGACAAAACGCTAGGACTTACGTCCCAAGATGCGATCCATCGAGTCCGAGGTTTGCCAAATCAACGCTTCGGGATAGTGAGGATAAGGATGGAAATACTCAAAGGTCAAAAAGCCATCATAGCCGACCTTAGATAACTCCTCGGTAACCGCGGGCCAGTTAGTTGTTCCATCCAACAGTGGTCGAAAGGTTTCAAGCGAATAATCCGTACCCTTTTTTGTGAACTCTTTTAGATGAACGTTTTTGATGCGATTTCCTAAGATGCTGACCCAGTGTTCCGCATGTTGAAACATCGAGATGTTACCAGTGTCGAAATGCACGCGAACAGATGGACTGGAAAAGCTATCGACAAACGCATTCATCTCCATCGGAGTCATTAGGTAACCGTTGAAGAAAATATTCTCAATGTTGAGGCATATCTTGCTTTTTTCTGCTTCACGTACCAACTGCCCAATCGCTTCGCGAGCTCGTCGATCACAGACATCGTTGGGCACAGGCTCGTGATCGTCTCGCCAAGGGATGTGTACAGCTCCAGGAACGACAAGCACGTTTTCCACACCCAGATCATGAGCTGCACGGCCGATCAAACTTGCGAGTTCGATACCGCGAGAACGTTTTACTGGATCATTAGACGAAAGCGGATAGGGCCAAAATAAGAACGAGCAGAGTCCACTAATTGTGATACCAATGTCATCCGCCATTTTTCGAATGGCAAGATAGTCCTTGGTTGTGGCCTTGGGCGAAAGGTCATTTTCTAGATCGTAATTCAATTCGATGCCATCGAAGCCCGCGTCTTTTGCCAACTGAAGGCATTCACGCAGGTTCATTCGCTGTGGATAAGGAAACGCCCATTGGTTGATCGATTTCTTCATCGAGTAACGTTTGGTAGCTCCACGACGAGCATCGGGTTGTCGAACATCCGGTTGCGCTGTTGAGAATACTCTAGCAGGCTCAAACGCTAATGCCGATAAACCAACTCCTGCGATTGTTGCTTGAATCGCCTGTCGCCTGGGGATGGCATTGTCGGCGGAACTTGCCGCGGCTGTTTCCATTGAATTGTCATCATGCGTCTTCATTGATGAAGCTCCCTTCCCTTCCATTCGTTCAGAATTGCAAATAGCGTATTCTACAGGAATGTCGAATCCGATGTCGTTTGAATCCCGCCGGTCTGACTGGCGGTTTGTTTGGGCTTCTTGGCTACGGTAACGTCGCCAACCCTCGCCCCCAACTCCTCTCCCAAAAGGAGAGGGGAGCAAGAACAGAAAAAGTGTACTGCCACGAAATATCAACTCACGCATCACTACTACTAGTGCCACGGATTGCAAGTTTTGTTGCACTGTGCAATCTAGTTACCAGGCTCTGCCTGGTAACTCAATGCAAGCGAGGCTCCGCCTCGCCGAAATGCCTCCTTAGTTTGTGAACTCCG
>JANLUJ010000246.1:0-6105 GCA_031363425.1 Pirellula sp. | reverse complement strand
CCAATCGCTTTTGGCATGACGCATTAAGAGGAGTTGTCGCGACATTTGTATTCCCTATGGATCGCCTAGTTGATTGCCAATATGTGCGTCGTTTGACCCCGTGCTGAAGGCTTCGGTATTCTAGCCCATGCAATACAGAAGACGACTGAAAAAAACTTGATTTTGTCTTCCTATTGCTCGGGTGAAGCGAATATCTAATTCTGCATAAAAGGTTCGGCTTCGTTTCGGCGGTTCTGATAAGCTTATGCGATGAACTATCCATGGAATGTGTCTCGCACCATTTCGCCTTCCTGCCGGTCTCATCGCAATGAACTTAATCGTCACGACGTCCTCAACTGCCTTGCCCCCAAACTATGTTCTTTTGAACGGTAAGACGCGATTAGCGCCTGCTGTCTTGCCATTGCGATCTGGACAGATATGTTCGTCGCTCTATGGTTTTTCGGACAAAGCACCATACGATTTGTTTCGCGGCAACAGCGTCCTGCCTTTGACACCCTTTCCTTTGGTAAAAGTTTATCTTAGAACGCTCTTAGAAGCATCGCCTGAAAACTTGCAACTCGTGATCCTTGATGCTGCTGGGCCGGCGGAATCAACGCTGCGTGCAGCAACAATGCTAACCGTACTCGAAGCGCAATTAGCCCAGTCCTCTTCACTCCTCGCCGAGTACACGCTTACCTTTGACAACAACGCGAACAGTTATCGAGTCGACGAAGATTAAACACATCATGTGGTCAACTCCAGTTGCGGGCAGAACGCGATCGCAATCCATTGGCTTCCAAATCGTCTACAAACGTTTGCGTGACAGGATCGAAACTCAGTTTGCGTTTTAGCATCCATGCCATCGCAGCAGCATGACAAGCGACGTGCGAGTGTCTCATCACTTCGGGATTGGCCACTGTAGGTTGACGGGATTTTATGCAATCAAAGAAGTTTCTGGCATGTGCAGTAACATCGAGACCCTTTACCTTGCCCGCTGATTCTTGTAGCTCACTTCGGAGCAAATCAGATGAAACAACAGTTTCGCCACTGTCACCGGTTTCGATCGATCCCTCCGTTCCAACGAATAGAAACGGACAAGTCCCTAGTCGCGTAATCCAATTGGGGCCGCGGTCGCCGAAGGGCATTGGCAGGAAATCTAAAATCAGTTTAACTCCATTTGCATACATACAAGTAATCCCAGTATCGTATGGCTCGAAGGAAATCGGTGTGGTGCCATCGGATTGATTGGCCCATTGACAAAGGTCGACCGTGTGCGCGCCCCAATCAAGTAACCTAGCACCCGAATCAAAGTCATAATAGCCTCGCCAGCCACCTGAAACATATTTGCTGTTGTACGGCCTCCAGGGTGCTGGACCGAGCCACATATTCCAGTCAACTACCTCCTTGGGCGGTGTTGGCTCTCCTGGAAGCCAACTATTGTCAAGTGTTGGAATGTAAACGGAAGCGTAGAGCGACTGAAGTTTTCCTAGTCTTCCGCTTTGCGCGAGTTTGACCGCTTGTTGAAAATTCGGCACGCTTCTTCGCTGTGTTCCTGCCTGGAAAATACGTCCGGTTGCCTTCATCGTATCGGACAATTGTTGGCACAACTCTATCGTTAGTCCGCACGGTTTTTCGCTGTAGACGTCTTTTCCGGCCTTGGCAGCCATCATGGAAGCGGTTGCATGCCAGCGATCACCAGTAGCTACGATGACAGCATCAATGTCTTTTCGGTCGAGCAGTTCGCGAAAGTCGCGGACGGATTTGCAATCGGAGTTTCCATAGTGCTTGTCGACGAGCGCTTTACCTGCCTCGCGTCGACTAGCTTGAACGTCTGCGATAGCTACGCATTGAACGTCGCCTAATCCCAGCATGGCTTGGAGATCGTAGGTGCATCGTGGGCCGATGCCGATCACACCCAGCGTGATCTTGTTGCTGGGCGCAACGGCTCCGCCGCGTCCAAGAACATGAGGCGAAACAAGGAAAGGAAACGATGCTGAAAAAGCAGAGGACACGATGAATTGGCGTCTGGTTTTGTTGGGTTTTGCATGCATGTTGTTCACCTTCAAGTTGTCGAGTTATTGGGGCTTGTAGCCATTGCCCATTGCATTGAGAGTCTTGTCCAACAACTCTTCTTCACCGATCTCGCCGGTATGACGAAAGGCTACTTTACCACCTGGAGCTACAAGAACTGTATGAGGTTGCGGTCCGCTCCATTCCGGATCAAGGGCTTTTATTAGGCTATCCATACTTGCTTCGGTATATAAATAATTGTTCGACTTGCGGCCTTCTTTTTCTAGCGTTGGCTTCAGTTTTTTCGGTAGGGCGGCTCGTTGCTTATCGAGAAACGCGAGTGCCCTATCGCGATCGTTCGGAAGATCGGTACTCAACGTGATCAGCTCAAAATCGCGCAGTCCCATTCTACGAGAAATTCGCACTAGCCCTGGAAACTCAACAACACATGGTCCGCAAGTCGTCGACCAAACGTTGAACAGCCGATACTTGTTCGAATCGTTCTTAGCCAAAGCTGCGACCCCTGACGCGTCGATGTTGTCCAACGTGACTTCAGAACGTTCCCATGTTTCATTGTCCTGGCCCACTTCGGCTATTTTCTCTCGCCATTTGGTGGAGCAACCAAAAGGTTTTGTTTCGATAACGGGGACAGGCTTGCCATCAAGCAATGCAAGGATGGCCTCTTTGGTGTCTTGACGCTTAACGGTTGTAGCGTCTGGAAATCGAGAATCGTCCAACCAGCCTTGATATCGGAGTGCACGTGACCGATCGAAGACGAATACATGTGGCGTAGCCAGGCAACCGAATTTCTTCGCCACCGCTTGAGTTTCGCCGTCATACAGGTACGGAAACGTAAATCCTTCGTCTTTGGCGTAGAGTTTCATGTGCTCGAAACTGTCATCGTATTTCGAGTAGCCCAGTTCGTCTGGCCTAAGGCCATCACCCGAGTTCGGATTGATTGCGACTACGGACAAGCTTTTTCCAGAGAGTTCCTTTAGTAAAGTTAGCAGACGCGGATCCTGTGCATGGCAAACAGGACAATGGTTGGATGTGAAGTAAACTAGCAGCACCTCCGCTTCCTTGAAATCGCTTAGTCCCCATGCCCGACCATCGATTCCTGGCAATGAAAAATTAGGTGCTTGATCGCCGATAGCTAATCGTTGAAAGCCCGGGGGAAAGTCCGCTGCAAACGAAACGGACGACAACGACAGACAGACGAGGATAAAACCCAACAGGTGTTTCATAATCGAATCCTTGTAGGAGGGCAAGGAAATGGACTCTATGTAATTGAAAACTGGAACTATGTTAGCATAAACTACACAGTATTGCATTGTCTTGCAGTCTTGAAACTACTTTAACGACGTCTAACCGCCGCGCCGCAGGCGACGGCTGCTCGTTGTACCTCCGTCACAGCAAATGCTTTGCCTTTACCTCTAAGTATCGGTTGACTAACGGCGTCGTGAGCATATCCGGAAAGGCATCGACGTTTAGGACTCCGGCGTTTCCCAGTCGCTTAATCACTTCGTGCCTCCATACCAACAACTGCGCAGCCGCAGCGCTTCGGTACAGTACACTTTCCTCCATGCTCGGGTTGTCCGCGTAGTCAAAGACGGCACGGTCCCTAAGTAGCGCGAGTAAAGGCAAGTGCTTTCCACGTAGTGTGTTCAAATATCCAGTGATCTGAGCTGCGGATACGTCGTCAATGACGTTGGTTACGAGTACTACGAGTGAACGTCGACGGCAATTCTTGGAAAAATACATGAACGCCTCGTCGTAACTAGTCTGCTTGAGGCTTGGAAATCGGTCAAAACCGGCGTGCAATAGTCGATTCATTTGAGCTGTACCGCCGCGGACCGGGACGTATGATTCGATTTTGTCCGAGAAGCACAACAGGCCAACGGAGTCACCTTGATGCAATGCAACATAGCTCAACATCAAGATAGAATTGAGAGCATAATCCAAAAGGCTTAGCCCACGATACTCGTTCGTCATGAGCCGACCACAGTCCAGCATAAATACGATCCGTTGGCTTTGATCGGTCTGAAACTGTTTAACGGTGAGCTTGTTTCGGCGAGCCGTCGATCGCCAATCAATGTGTTTGTAGTTGTCGTCCTGAGTGTAATCGCGAAGTCGCTCAAAATTGTTGTCTTGGCCTGCTTTTCGAGTCTTGCGAACACCGATCAGACTGAGTCGATTCGTACGAGCGAGATGAGCGTATTCCGCCAATTGCTTCATGTCTGGATAGACCAGCAGTTCGCCGAGGCATTCGCGTATGACCTGCCTTTGCCAAAGCCCAAGGAGGCTCTTGAGTTTGAAAAACACGGATTCGAATCGAAAGGAGCCTCGCCGCAGGGGACGGATCTGGTAATCAACCTCTATCCGTTTCCCAGGCGCAAGGACGACCGAATGCACTTCCGGAATAGACGTCAAGCCAGGTGGCAAATCGTCCCGAATGTCGAGGCGTTGCATTCGATCGCTTCGATTGTCGAGGCACAATTTTACGCCGTGCGCGCCCCCAAGCGATGCACTCTTGAGCATTTGCCGTTCGACGAATAAGCCACTGGGTCCCGTAATGGTAAGCAGATCCAGCACTACAGCGGACAATGCCATCAAGTCAAAGACGACGATGAAATAAATGAAAAGCGGCGACAACAATATGAGTAGCGTCGACGCGCACAATGGCAGCAGCAACCATAGCCATCGTTCTGTAGGAAAGATGCGCCAGCCCCAGGCGACGATAAGCAATGGAGAGATCAGCGCTGCGAGCCCAAGCCATGGAGCCCAAAAAAGATATGTTCCAATCGTATCGTAAATAGACATAGTTAGTTTCGCGGTACTTCGATACTTCGAAGGAGCGATGTTAATTCCTGATCGATTTTTAGCCCCTCTACTTCTGCTTCAGCGGACATGATGACGCGGTGCCTAAGCGCCGGCAGTGCTATCTCAACCACATCGTCCGGGACGGTAAAATCCCGACCACGAAAAGCAGCGATCGTCCGTGCCCCTTGGACCAGAGCGAGCCCAGCGCGCGGGGAAGCCCCCATATGAAAAGTTGGCCAGGAACGCGTTAGCCTGACTATCTTGTTGATGTATGCCAGCAGCTTAGGCTCAATCCGCACCTGCCCGTTCAACTTGATTATGTCGGAAATCTGTTCGGCATTGGTTACCTGCTTCACTTGGTCCTTCAAAACGGTTGAAAAATCGATCTGCTGCGAATGCAATTCCAGAATACGAGCCTCCTCGGGTTCGCTCGGATAGGAGACCATCGCCTTAAACATGAAGCGATCCAATTGTGCCTCGGGCAACGAATACGTTCCCTCGCTCTCGATTGGGTTTTGAGTGGCCATCACGAGAAACGGACGTGGCACGGGATGGCTAATGCCATCGATAGTGACCCTAAACTCTTGCATGATTTCCAACAATGCCGCATGCGTCTTGGCCGGTGAGCGATTGATTTCGTCGGCGAGCAAGAACTGAGTAAATACTGGCCCAGGTCTAAAACGAAAATCCTGTGTCTTCAAATCAAGGATCGGAGCGCCAGTGATGTCGGAAGGCATCAAGTCAGCGGTAAACTGTATACGACCAAACTGGCAACCAAGTACGCGTCCCAATGTTCTAACGAAAAGAGTCTTTCCCAACCCTGGAACACCTTCAATTAATACGTGTCCACCGGAAAACAATGCAACCAAAGAAGTCGTTACCAATTCATCCTGACCAACAAATACTTTGCTGATCTCTGCCACCGCCGCTTCGAAAAGCTTTTTCGCATCATGAACGTGGGAGCTTTCGGCGGTTACAAAACTGGGAGCATTGGTCGAGGGCGCTGGGATTTCTGACATGACAACCGTGAAAAAGGGTATGCGGAAGATTCAACTATTCGACTAATGATAACCACCCTCTAACTTGAGCGGGTGCTACTAACCCATGTTTAAGCCTTCGGCAGTTTGCAAAGTACGAATTTCCAAATCTAAACATTCGCTTCAAACAAGCAATCGCATAGTGCCACGGATTGCAAGTTTTGTTGCACTGTGCAATCTAGTTACCAGGCTCTGCCTGGTAACTCAATGCAAGCGAGGCTCCGCCTCGCCGAAATGCCTCCTTAGTTTGTGAACTCCG
>JANLUJ010000173.1:0-4837 GCA_031363425.1 Pirellula sp. | reverse complement strand
CCATCGGGGAGCCGATTGCTAATTCTCGACGTACCACAACTCGATATCGCGGAGGGTGAACAAGTTGTTCTTCGTGGCGAAAGCGGCGGGGGCAAGACAACCCTACTGCACATCATTTCGGGAATTGTTTCGGCCGATAGTGGTTCGATCAAGCTCGATGGTACCGAACTAACCAAATTCTCCGAAGCAACTCGCGATCGTATTCGCGCTGACAAAATGGGCTACGTCTTCCAGACCTTTAACTTGCTCCCAGCTTTTACTGCTTTAGAAAACGTTCGACTGGGCATGACCTTTGCAAAAAAGAAAATGAATGCGGAACGCGGCAAGGAACTATTGAACAAAGTCGGCTTATCAGACCGAATGCATTATCTGCCGAGTCAACTTTCCGTTGGGCAGCAGCAGCGCGTTGCTGTTGCTCGCGCACTAGCAAACAAGCCGCGATTGCTACTGGCAGACGAGCCGACAGCAAACGTGGACCCGTCCAATCAAAAACGCATTATCGATTTGATCAAGGATGTTTGTCGGGATGAGTCGGTTGCCATTTTGTTAGTTACTCACAGCGATGAAATTGCAAATCGATTTGAACGGATCGAACGATTGGAACTCATCAATCGAGCCTTCAATACTCCTAAGGACGACGTAGAACGATGAATCTGTTTGCCATTGCTGTTCGAAATCTAACGTACCGGAAACTGCCAACCGCATTGACTATGCTGTCGATGGCCTTAGGGGTCGCGCTCGTTGTATTGGTCTTGACTATTTCCGGCGTTATCGAAAGGACATTTGAACGCACGAGCAATGTTGGTTACAACTTGATCGTCGGTGCAAAGGGCAGCGATATTCAACTTACGTTCAACACGGTTTTCTTTTTGAGCCAGCCCGTCGAGAACATCAAGTATTCCTACTACATGGAATACCTGCCTGAAAATGAACGTCAGAAGGAATACGAGCGCATTGGCGGCGATTTGAAGGACCCGGAACGTAGCGGCCTTTATTCGTTTTTGATGAAGGGTGGATTTTCAATTCCGCTATGCATGGGGGACTACGTCGGTACCTTTCGATGCGTGGGAACAACACCGGATTACTTCAACCTGCTCAAGCATGGGGACAATAACGACTTGGACTACCGATTTTCCAAGGGCAGGAATTTCGTCGATTACTCGGATGACAATGGCTATTTCGAGGCCGTGATTGGGTCTCAAGTGGCCTCTGAAATGAAGCTGAAATTGGGTGATGAAATATTTGCTTCGCATGGCGCATCGGGTGGTGCCCAACACAATCAAGGTTTCCATATCGTTGGAATACTTGAGTCTACAGGAACACCCAACGATCGCGGAGCCTTTATCAATATTGAGGGCTTCTATTTGCTCGAGGGGCACGTCGCACCAGAACGCAATGAAGAGTCGGGGCAAGAAAAGAAGGGGACTGCTGCCGCACCTGAACGAGAATCGAAATTTTCGAAAGTGCGATTGCCGATCGAGAAACGGGAGGTCACCGCAATATTGGTTAAGCCGAATGGTCCAAATGCGATCGGCCTACAGCGAAGCGTGAACAAGACTGCGTTCGCCCAAGCGGTCTCCCCGATCAGTGTCATCGGTGGATTGCTCGGGTTCTTTGTAACACCGATCAAATGGGCTTTGCTCGCAATAACAAGTCTGGTGTGTGTCGTGAGCGCCATCAGCATTCTGGTCGGAATCTACAACAGCATGAACGAACGCAAGCGGGACATTGCGGTGATGCGTGCGCTCGGTGCGTCGCGAGATCATATCACAGCCATCATCCTTGCAGAGTCGGTAATGATTGCAGTGGGTGGGGGCTTTATCGGTTGGATCGTTGGGCACGCGATCGGTCCCTTGAGCAACGGGTGGACGGAACCCGCAACGGGGGTTCGGATCGATTTTTTTAGTATCAATTCGACGCAAGAACCGTATATCGTGCCAGGCTTGGTCTTGATCGGAATACTTGCCGGCATCATCCCCGCATTGGCGGCCTATCGGACGTCGGTTGCTAAGTCGTTGTAGTTCACTTTTGCAGCAAGTGACCTTGCACCGTTGCGCCAGTGCTTGCAATATTCGTCAGCGTCATGTCCAGTCGCCGACCCCCACCGCAACGCATCCGACAACGCAAACCGAAATGCAGAGCACCTGATGAAGACACAAAAGCCACGAGGACTCTGGTACAAATCACTCCAACGCGGGAAAGTTCGGCGGCTTCAAGGTTGTCGGTACGAAGTTGTTCTTCGCTGCAGCGGCTACTGTAGGGTTGCCTACAGCGGGCCATCATCTGGCGAAGCATTGGGCAATTCTGTGGAGTTGGCTTCACTGGGTCGGGCCGGTCGGCGCGACCCGCCATCGTAGGTTGCTCCTGCCGCTTGACGGTTCTCAAGAAAAGCCGGTGGTTTTCCAAGTGCCGCCCGCCTAAAATGAATACAGTCACCGCAAGTCCGACACGCTACCATGCCGCTCTGATCGCTCGCTCATGCACAATCTTTATCGTCAGTCAACCTTGATTGGATTGCTTTGCCTCAGCGTGTTAGCAATAGGGAGAGGAGAAACAGCCAAGGCCGACTTTGTTATCTATCGGTTACCTGGAACCAAAATGGTGGCAGTTCTCGAGGGTAAGACCAAGGTAATGGCCGGCCGACTTATGGAATACACGCATCCGGCATTTGGGACGATGGTATTGAACCTGGATGATGCGAACATTGTGAAAGCCCCGACCCGGCAAGAAGTGTTTAAGAGGCTGTTTGTCAAAGCCTCGAAATCCAAAGACATCAAAGAATATTTGGAGGCTGCAGGCCAAGCCCTCAAACGAGGACTGCTCAAAGAGTTTTACGAGTGTTGTAGTGCCGCCTACAAAATCGATCCGGAAAACGCAACAGTCAAGAGGTTGATTCAAGCCAGGAAGTTGGTTAAGAAACCTTTGGGTGATCCGGCAGAGGTGGAGCGGACTTTTCGAATAACTACCAACCTGCCCAACAACGCACTCAACTTGAAAGCGGAAATAAGCTCGCACTATGTATTGCTACACGACACGAGCGATGCAAAAGTTGGGCGCAAAACTAGATCGCAAAAACGGATCGAGTTACTTGAAGCTGTATACGAATTCTATTTCATGAAGTTCGCGCTCGATGGAATTGTGCTTGAACCGCCGAAAGAGCACATGATGGTTTTGCTTTTCGCCGATGAAAGCAACTTTCAACGGTATTCGGCTCAGCTTGATCCTGATCTGAAATTGACCGCTGGATTCTGGTCCCCGAAAGACAACATTGGCGTGTTCTACGATCAAGGCACGACGCGATCCATGAAGCTTTTGGCTTCCATGGCTGAGGACATGCAAAAAAACAAAATAAAACTTCGCGGAACAGCTTTGTCACAAGACATGGCCCATCTCGCTAATTCTTTCGAGCTATTGCTCAAAGTCTCGCGTGAAGAATCGGACATCGAAGTGGTTTCGCATGAAGCAACGCATCAACTTGCAGGCAACACGGGTATTTTGCCGCGCGGCAAAGTCGGCGCGAGATGGGCTCACGAGGGTTTGGCCAGTTACTTTGAAACTCCAGCGGGCGCCGGCTGGGGTGGCATTGGCGCCGTGAACCAAACTCGACTTGCAGACTACCGAATCATTTCTCGGGACCCGAATCGCAAACGACTTGAACTCATTGTCTCCGATCAACTTTTTTATGTCGCTCG
This sequence comes from Pirellula sp., assembly GCA_031363425.1. Taxonomy (GTDB): domain Bacteria; phylum Planctomycetota; class Planctomycetia; order Pirellulales; family Pirellulaceae; genus JBKCUI01. The sequence goes on along the minus strand of JANLUJ010000173.1, from coordinate 1,145 downwards.
GGATCTTGGTGAAGCCGTCGAGGCGTACGGCCAAGCATGGGCGCTCACCTATTTCTTAATGGAGACTCGGTTTGATAAGCTCCTTCGATACTACCAAAAGTGCTCTGCGTTTGAGGATGAGGAAACTCCAGTACGACGTGTTGCGGCATTTGTAGAAGTCTTCGGTGATTTGCGGACCCTCGAACAGGAATTTCAAAGTTTTATGGGAACGCTCAAAAGCGACGTAGACCGAATTCGCGATGCAGCCAGATAGGAAATGTTAGTCACGTGGCTGACGCTGCTAGCGTCAGGATTTGCTATTCAATATCTCCGTGACCACTCTCCCCGCTTGTCCATCAAGCAATGAACCGGGACCGTTGGGTCGTGTAAACGTAACTTCGGCGGCCTCCAGTCCGAACAGGTGCATTACCGTCGCATGAAAGTCCGAGTGTGTTACGACGTCCTTGATCGCCTTGTGACCAAACTCATCTGTCTCACCATGCACATAACCGGCCTTGATTCCACCACCGGCAAACCAAGAGCTAAAGCCAAAGGTGTTGTGGTCGCGTCCGACGTTTTTCTCGTTCTGAATCACTGGCAAACGCCCCATCTCGCCGCCCCAATGTACCAGCGTTGTGTCCAGCAATCCTCGCTCCTTCAGATCTCGCACCAAGGCCGCGGATGGGCGATCAATCTTGCGACAAGACTTAGGTAGTGCTTTGTCGATGCCACCATGGTGATCCCACTGCTGGGTTGAGGTATAGAGCTGGACGAATCGCACACCTCGTTCCACAAGCCGACGCGCAATAAGGCATCGCGAACCGAATTCCCGCGTCTCTTCGTCGTCTAAGCCATAGTTTCGGCGAGTATCGGCGGACTCCTGATTTAAGTCGAGCGCTTCCTTGGCCGATGTTTGCATTCTGGCTGCCAACTCATATGTCGCAATCCTGGCGGCAAGATCCGATTCACCGGGTCGTTCGGCCAAATGGCGCGCGTTGACGCCCCGCAAGTACTCGAGGTACTGTCGTTGGGGCTCACCCGCCAAACGAGCAGGTGCATCCAGATTCAATATTCGCGGCTCCTTCGGACGCACGACGGTACCCTGATAAGTCGATGGCAACCACCCGTTTTGCCAACAGTCGGTGCCGAGCACCGGCAAGCCACCT
>JANLUJ010000891.1:0-7517 GCA_031363425.1 Pirellula sp. | reverse complement strand
ATTCGCGGTCCGCAAAGAAGACCTCACCCATCATAAACCGAGAGCGGGCTCCGATTTCATTGCGTTGTTCCTCAGCCACTTCGCTATACAGCTGCACTGCTTCGCTTGTCTTTTTTTGGTTTTGGCGAGCGTAGGCAAGCTCGTATTTCGCGGTCGGCAACAACGGAGAGTCTGGCACTTTACTCTTCATCGCGCCGATCCAATTCTCAACGTCCGTCCACTTCTTGAGTTCGCGTGCCGATTGTGCGCCGTGAAGGTACACCATGGCCTTTACCTGTTCGCTCACGCTCTCGGGATCGGAAGCCATCTCCATTCTGCGTCGCGTTGACTCATATTGGGGCCATGCGTCTGAATACTTCTCCTGTTTGAGCAAGCACTCCGCGATCATGAACGAAGAGTCAACCAATAAATTTCCCTTCGGAAATTCTTTGGTTTGCTTTCGAAACTGTTCAATTGCAGAATCGTATTGCTTTTGTTGGAAGAAGGCCCAACCCAATTTATAAAGCGATTTCTCTTGAAGATTTGCGTCAACGCTACGTGTCGCAGCTACGGTATAAGCCTTGATGGCTCGATCGTATTTGGAATTCTCGTATTCCGCTTGACCAACATGAAAATAAGCCTCAGCCGCAAGCGAGCTGTCAGGATAAATACCTGTCATCTTCTGAAAGGTCTGATTGGCAAGTTCGGTCTTGCCAAGAGACTTCTGGGCCCATGCAAGTTCGTAATATGCCTTGTCAAGCAAGGGGAATTTCGCATAGGACTCGATGAGCTTTTCGAAGGCTGCGATTGCTGGCTCCAATTTTTCGGCAGAGCTGTAGGCCAGGCCGAGCTCGTAGAGCACCTTTGGCATTTGGTCCGCAGGAAGCTTGGCTTTCATCAATTGATTCAAAACTTGAATGGCGTCGTTTGGTTTGCCAAGTTGTCGCAAACAAATTGCCTTGGCAACTCTTGCTTCGTACCCCACGCCATCATCGCGAGTATCTAGGGCAATCGGCTCAAGCAGTTGGAGTGCAGGGGCATATTGCTCCCTCTGAATGAGGATAAACGCCTTGCCGTACGACGCATAGTCGAGCAACGATTTATCTTTGGAGGTTGCTAAAACAGAATCATAAGCAATCAACGCTCGTTCAAAATCGTTGAGGCTTGCGGAGAGTTGTCCCAATCGAAATTCGACTTGGGGTTTGAACCGGGAATTTGGGTAGTCCTGCAGAAGTTTTTGCAAAGTATTCTTGGCTTCTTCCTTTTTGCCACTGGTGTTTTGAGCTTCGGCTAAGATCAAAAGGACTTCGTCGGCTTGCCCCCACTTTGCGTTCGCTTGGTTTGATTTTTGGAGCGAATCGATGGCCTTATCCAGTTTTTCAAGCTTCAGTAGGCTTGCCCCTTGAAGGAATAGGGATTCTGCCCGAGCAAGCGAATCTTGCTTCTCCTTGATTGCCTTGGTGGTCAGCTCAAGTGATTTTTCATACTGGCCGCTGAGGTACTGTGCAGCCGCGAGTCGTGTTTCCCACGACGAACGCATTGCGTTCTTTGGCTCTGCGGTGATCAACTGCTCGAAAGCCGTGGCGGCAGATTCGTGTTGGCCCAATTGAAGGGTCGACTCCGCTCGAATATATGCCACGTCGGATGCAAGTGCATCGTTTGGAAAACGTTTTGCAAACGCTTCGCTCCATCGCTGTGCATCGGCCAAAGCGCCGACTTGCAGCGCAGCAAAAGCGGCATTGTAAGTCGCTCTCGGAGCGATCGCATCTTCCGCGTTCTCAACTGCGATTTGCTCGTAAAGTGTTCGGGCCTCTGCTTTTCCTTCCGCCGAAGCTGACAGACCATCCGCCAAATCCATTTTAAGTAACGTCGCCGAGGCTGATTTGCTCCCCCAATCGAGCGCTTTTCTCGCAATCGCGATTGCGTCTACTGGCTTGCCTTGAATGATAACAATTTGGCACATCCAATGTGCAGCCTCGGCTGCCCGATCGTCCTTGGCAGATAGTAGTCCCTCGAATGACTTCAAGGCCTGGTCAAATTTCTTGTCGCGCATTAACGTTTGACCGGCGGCCAAGGAGGAGTTTTGCGAGAACTGAGAGTTCGGAAAGAGGGTGGAGAGTTTTTGATAAATGTCTGCGGACTCTTTGAACTTCCCAGACTTAGCCAGAGCAAAACCGTATCGATACAATGCATAGTCAGCGTTCGCGGACTTTTCAAAGTCCTTCGTGCCTACGACTTGCTTGAGCAACTGAACGGCTTGTTCCACTTGATCGTCCTTGAGCGCGATTTCGGCGGCTCTCAGTCGTACTTCCCTTGAAAGCGGATGGCTTGCGTATTTCGCAAGGAAAGAATCGTAGTTTTCTTTGGCAAGCTTTGGTTGCATTTGCTCGTCATACGTGACCGCTAGTCCAAACATTGCATCTGGCCTTACGGCCGAGGTGTCCATCGATCGATTTTGAAGCAACTGACTATAGTGTGAAATGGCTTTGTCAAAATTGCCTAATCGTGACTCCGCTTCACCAGCGTAGTACATGGCCTTGTCAGCAAAACTTCCGTCAGGATACTTCTCAATGAGTGCAGTAAGTACTTTGGCAGATTCACTAAGTGCTTGCTTGCGAGCGTTTCCTTCAGCAGCCATGCCCTGTTGATAGAGACTCCAACCGAGGTTGACTAAGGAATCCTCCCGTTGCTTCAATTCCGTGTCTTGAAGCGAAAGTCTGAATTGCTCGATGGCTGCACTGTAGTCCGGCTTTTCTTGTTGCAAGTAACAAACCCCAAGGAAATGTCTTGCGCTCGATGCCAATGGGTCCGACGGATATTCCTTTAACAATTTGTTCCATTGCTCGATCGCGAGCGGATAGGCCCCGTTGTTTTGGGCGTTCGCGGCATCGGCAAACGTTTCCCTGGCCTTTTCCTGTCGTTTTTCTTTGTCCGAGAGTTGAGCCGTACCCAGATTTGACTTTACCGCAGGCGGAGTCGGCTTGCCAGATTCAGTCGATGGCTTGGTTGGCTGAGCTTTGTTTTGGGTTCCACCTTGCTGTGCTAGGCCGGGGGACATAAAAAGACCGGAGGCTAGCCAAACCGCAAACATTTGTCTGGCAGCCTTTGTTCGATCTCGGTTTTTCATAGTTATTCCAATCGTTACACTAAAAAGGCCGTATTTGATAACCCAAAGGCAACAAAGGTCCGCAAACGGTGTTGGCCGAACCAAGTCTGTAGTTTACCGTAGTACAGTCCAATCGGAAAGTTTCCCTGGAAGCGTGAATGGTTTTCCTTTGGCTAGCAACGTCTGCCAAGCAAATCTTGCCCGATCGCTATATATTGAAATGCGATGGCAGTTCCATCTCCTAACTACCTCCTTGCTCATCTCAGACTCTGTAAATGCAAATCCTTGTAACCGGCGGTAATGGATTCATCGGTTCCCATCTGACCGAGCGACTGTTGAACGCTGGCAACCGAGTTACTGTCGTCGACGACTTAAGCACCGGACGGAAAAGCAATTTAGATCACGTCATCAATCATCCGGAGATGCGATTAATTCACGCGGATCTCGGAGATGCCAAACTCATTCGGGAAGTATGCAAAGAAGTCGATGTGGTTTACCATCTTGCTGCCGCGGTCGGAGTGGCGTTGATTGCAAAGCAACCGATCCAAACAATTCATCGAAACATCTACCCAACCCAGTTGTTGCTAGAGGAACTACGAAGGATCCATCTTTCCGGCAAATCGGTTTCCATGTTCTTGGCGAGCACGAGCGAGGTTTATGGTAAAAATCCGAAAAGCACTTGGTGCGAAGAAGATGATTTGGTATTTGGCGCAACGACCACACCTCGATGGAGTTATGGAGCTAGTAAGGCAATCGATGAATTCTTGTCCCTAGCGTGCGTTCGCGAATGCCAGATGAATATTGTCATAGGGCGCTTTTTTAACGTTTCTGGTCCGCGCCAATCGGGGGCTTACGGCATGGTGCTTCCCCGTTTCGTCGAGGCGGCCATGAATGGCAAGCCTTTGGTCGTGCATGATGATGGAATGCAAGAACGCTGTTTCGCTCACGTGTCGGATGTGGTCGGTGCAATAACGACTTTGATGGACACAAAAAGCAGCTACGGTCGAATCTATAACATCGGCGCAGACCAGCCAATTTCAATTCTCGAAATGGCCAAACGAGTGGTGGCCATTGTGAATCCATCCGCGTCGATTGAATTCCAGACTTATTCGCAGGCCTACGACGAAGATTTCGAAGACATTCGAAGACGCGTACCGGACTTGAGCCGCATCCGTCAAGCCATCGGCTATTCACCAACTCTCTTTTTGGACGATATTATTCGCTCCGTTTGGAACGAAATGCTTCACCAAAAGGAAAACGCAAATGTTTAACCGCTCGAGGCCCTCAAGCCTCGAGCGCGGACGACAGGCAAGTAAATCGTTCGCTCGAACTGCCGTCCATGGCCGAGGAACGCGACAGCTCAAACCCCACCGCGTTCCGCGTTCCAACGCCACCGCTGCGCGGGTTAAACATGTCGCAAGCTCGAGTTCGCGGTCACTGTACGTCATCAAATCTCACCTGGCAAATCGTTGGAGATTTCGATATGGGTTTGGCAATCACGACGTGAAGTCCGTCTTTACGCCATGGATTGAGTCCTACCCAGAGCCCGCTCACAAACATCACCATTGCAAGCGAAACCAGTGGCATGATCGCGGAGGTAAAATTACTGGCTACGGCTTCGATTGATATCGCCGTACACAAGCTCAAAGTCACGACTGCAGCGGCGAGAATCTGCAACGAACGAGCGCATCGACTCAAATACAAAAATCCATAGCAAGCAAGCAACGGCAAAAACGAAAACGAGATCATTCCAATGGATGAGCAGATGACAATAACACCAAGATGTTTTCCGTGAGCGATCGCCAATTCAAAAAAGTAGGGACCGAAGAACAAAGGGAGTAACAGCGGCATAACCCCTAGTCCCAAAACACAAACGGGCATCCAAAGCAGAGCTTTTAAAGAGAGTGGATGCTGGCAGGGATGACGATCCGGTTTTGAAAGCTTTAGAGAAGTGAATTTCTGAAAATACCAGCCAACACAAGCAACACTAATTAATCCGAGTGGTACGGCAACGATCGCGAAGATAATAAGCGGCGGAAACATCAACAGGACTTGCCCAAGCAAACAATAGCCGCACAAAAAAGGGGCAACCCCCGATTCGTCGTGATCGTCTGGCAAAATCCAGGCGAGCTGCACGTTTACCACGATGACACCGTACTCGAGAATGCCAAGTCCGGCGATGATGAACCCGACTACGACAGAAACTGGCGCTAGTGAGCTTATTGCGTTCCCAGGAAACAATCCGACCAACACAAGAAATGTCCAAGCGAACAAGACCTCCGATCCCGCTATTAACAATAGGATTTCGCTGTACTTCGACTTTGGATAGCCCCCCCGACTGCCACCGATCGCATCAGACGACATCAAGCGCTCCTCGCTGCTCGCACAATGAGCTTTCCCTTGGAATAACCATGATGATAGCCAAATCTGAGACGGTTGCGATTGAATATTTGAGGATCAAGTATAGGATTGACCCAGTCGGAGTTCGATTTATTGCTGAACTGATTGGCACCCGACTCCCCGCCTACTTTCAAATTCTCTGGAGTTTGTTTCTCAATGAAAAAAACTGCATTCATAATCGTTGCGACAGCTATTGTATCTGGCTTTGGATTCTCGAACGCCGTCTACGCTCAAAAATGGGCCGACCTGACAATGACCGTCCTTTTGGATGGAGAAATTCCAAAGCCAAAAGATGTCAAGGTAAACAATGCGGACTGCATGCAGTTCAAAATCATGTCGGAGGATTTGGTGGTGGATCCAGCTACCAAAGCAATCGCAAATCTAGTGTTCATGATCGATTCGAAAAAGACAAAATTGGAAACACAGCAGTTACACCCCGACTTGCAAAAGGTTCCCGAATCCAAGCCGGAAATGGACAATCTTAAATGCGCTTTTGTTCCTCACGTCATGTCGATGCGTGCGGGGCAGACCTTACTCATGAAGAACTCGGATAGCACGGGACACAATGCCAAGTTTAGTTTCTTCAAAAACGAAGAAGTGAATCCGATGATTCCATCAGGGGGCAGCAAGGACATTGTAACGAAGCTCGAAGAGCCGGGTGCCGTCAAAGTCGAATGCAGCATACACCCATGGATGAACGGATACGTGATAGTGGCTGGCCACCCATACGTTGGCATCAGCGATGCAGCTGGCAAGATCAAAATTGAAAAACTACCCGCTGGCGTCGAACTCGACTTCAAGCTTTGGCATGAATCGCAGGACAAGTCGATCGAAGAGATTTCACTCGGTGGCAAAAAAGAAAAGTGGACGAAAGGCTCCGTCAAAATGACTCTCAAGGAAGGGGCAAACGACCTCGGTACACTTCTAATTAAACCCGATCGTTTCAAGAGCAAGTAGCAATCGTGGCTGACGCTGTTAGCGTCAGTGCAAAACGCGCATGGCCGTTCGCCACGTTTAGCTTGGCAACAGAACAATCCAGCAGGCAAGCCTGCGGTCTTTCTGAATCCCACCGGCTAAGGCTCGGGGTTAAACTATTTGGGTCACTTGTTTGACTTGCACTAGTAGGAACCCCTAGCGCACTGCTAGATTGATGTTGCACCGAAACAACGAATCAATTGCCTCTCTGGAATACCGATGTCTAAAACTCTATCCCCAACTGAACAAGACTACGCCAACTCTGGTTGGCTACAAGCGTTGATGGGGGTGAGCGATCCGTTGATCCAGAATTCTAGACTAAATGCAAAAAAGCACTTGGATTGGATCGATTGCATCACCAGCCTCACAACGATCCGCGAAAAGGCGGACATGCTGGATACGGCCGTAGAGTCACTCTGGCAGTACGGGGTCGCCAACGAATTGAAATGGCTACTAACCTCAATACCAAGCGCTCAGCTGACTTGGGTCCTGGATTGTACGGATGAGTTTTCCATCGAGCAAACCGAGCCCCCAAAATTGGATGATGCAACAGCTTGGTCCAATGCGATGGGCATTCGTGATTGGTCTACACAGGTTACGATGAAGATCCTCAGTGGCGACTTCGTCTCTTGGCAGCGACGTGTTGCCAGACAAGGGGCAAATGCTCCCACCGGTTTTACTATGGAATCATCCGGCAAAAGCACGCTCGAGTTGAAGACGACTGCGAGTTGGAAAGCGAATAACTGGGTTGACGGTACGTGGACTTTTGCCATCGATGGTCAAGCGACCATGATAAAAGTCATTGAGGAGCCGATCAGTGTGATTCGGCCCGCTTGGCCCATGACACAAGAAAATGTTCTGCTGACGATACAAAGTGCAGATGAGCGATTTGGAAAGCAACGCAAGAAGATCTCCGGTAACAACATTACTCAGGGAGGCAGCAATCAAGGCAAATGGTCCGATTGGTGCGAATCTGTTCCTGCATTCGACGATCTGCACTTAGCGGTATTGTGCGGTGAAGGGCTACAATGCTCGCCGACGTTTCAGGGTATCTGGG
>JANLUJ010000091.1:0-3112 GCA_031363425.1 Pirellula sp. | reverse complement strand
ATCCTTAGGTAGGCCACCACCCATGGCGTTCACGAATTTGTCGAGGATTGCCATGTTCGTATGGTCAACAGGCAATGAGACGTTCAAATGGCTTTGTGTCGAGGCACGCACGGCGAAGCCTCGATAGTTGGGGTGAGAGCCGTAGCGACCCTCAAACTCATCTAGAGCTGTCGCGATGGACTGCTGTACTCGCGAAGATAGAGGATTGTAGAGATGATTGGCGGCGGCAGTGATCGTTGAACTATCGCTATGCTGAAGTAAATCGCTACTCTCCACTTTCATGAGATGTTCCTCCATCTCGCGAAAAGGGCTGTTCAATTCAAGCATTGGAACGAATTCAATCCCATTTCTGGAAAGTGCACGGTACATCAATTCGACAATGTCTTTGCGTATGGGATCACGTCCATTGGCACTAAATGTTCCAGTATCAAAGCGAGCATTTGAACTCAGTTTTGAACTAGGATAAAGAGTTCCGCCGTCTGTATGCACTGCCAATGCGAGTGCATCGTATCCGTTGGCCTTGCAATAGCTACCTACCTGATTTGCAAATCGGAGAAAGAGCCGCCAATCGTCATAGTTGGGTGACGATCCCCCTGGTTTCGTGTTGGATTCCGATCCGAAAAAATTCCGAACACTTGCCGAGTGAATTTCAAGAACATTGCCTTGTGGTTGAGCAACGCTTGGTTGAGCACTGCTAGGTCGAGTGTTCTCTTCGTTCAAAGACTCATGCCACACATCGACATGCGATGACGCGATGCTCAGCGGGTTACTGGCGTTTAAGTTGGTAATCTCCAGCCTAGCGCTACGTGAGCCAGGCCAAAATAGAGCTTCAAATGCTCCTTCGTGAACTTCAGCCATAGGATGGAACGCATGTTCAATCGTATCAATTGAGGATTCGTCATATACATCATTTACCATCGCATCCATAGTTGATCTCGGCTCGCGAGATCCCGTCGATGAAAGAGAAACGCGATAGGTTGCGTTGCGATTCGAAGTCGAAACGGTTAGTCGATGCAATTGCCCAGGCATCAAGCCATTGATGGTCGTCGTGGCAATAGCGCCCGAAGCAATGAAAAGACCCGATTCGTTTGCATCGAGGATAGGCCCTACGTGCGGTTCTTTCGGTATAATTGAAAACGAACGCGCCATATCGAAGAATGGAAACCGCCTCGAACCATCGATTTGTCCCACAAGTAAACTGGTCAGCGATTGTTGATCCAACGACTTCAATGGAATCTGAATTAACGGCTGCCAGCGAGATGTTAAGTCATCGACGCGATGTGATCTCGCAATCGATGACCAATTTGCCAACGTATTGTTATAGACAACGAATTGGACGACGCGTTCAATGCTGGGATGACGAATAATAATACCAGGCAAAACGCGTTTCGGTTCGATTTTGAACCGAAGCTCATAGACTCCCTCCTCCTTCGGTGCCGCAGCGAGCACATCGTAAAGTTCGCTATTTCCGCGACCATCCAACGCCATCTGCTTCGATCGTCGAAATACCTGATGCTCATCGTCCAATCGTACTAACGTGCACTCGACGATTCCATTCGTAGAAACCCATGGTAGCGCATAGGGTTGGATTTGAATGTTGAGCGGTTCGTCCGAGTTGAATACGAAATGGCTGCGGCTCGTAATGACGCGCAAGCGGTCGCCAGGCACTCGGTCGATGGACAGCCGACAGTCATTGAATCCTAGCTCGAGCAATTCAGGATTGTCGCGAAGTGACTTCAATGACCAAGAGTAATCTTTCGTGATCGCTTGAGCCGTTTCCGGATCGGAGACTTGTAGTTGCAATCGTAATCGGCTATTCAATTTTGCTTGAACTCGGATATCGCAACCACCGAATCGCGTCTCTCGATCATCCATGACGAGTCTTCCATTCGAATCCTTTAAGACAAAGCTCGAATCGTTTGCGTCGATGCCAAGCTGCTGGATTCCAGACAGGGTGCCCCCATCGAGTTCAATCGTTGTAACGTAGCTAATAGACTTTGAACCTCCCCAAACGATTCTCAGGTTCAAGTCGATCGGAGCAATCTCCGATAGCTGATCCGATGTGTCGATACGTGTCAGTTGCGCATTCGCCGCGCTGTTAGAGAGCAACTGGGCCAGGGCAAGCAACCAGATCAGGAGTTGAAGGTTCGGAATCATCCATTTCAAAATCGACTCACCAGGGAAGGCGAGTTTCAGCGGTTCGGAATGAATGAAGTGGACCATGCGCGAAAGGATATCAATTTTGACCGCGCTGAGCCTATGCCAATTTCAATTGATAGCAAAGCAGCTCCGCTGTGTCCAATTCAGTGTAGAACGGTACTCCGTGCCGTTTTCTCTGCACGCAGTGTAGCTCGGCACGCCGAGGCGAACGTCTTTGTAGGTCCGCATCTCCGAGGCGGACGTCTTCGTCTCGGAGATACGAAGCTACAAAAAATCACAACCTATCCCTGCCGTTTTCTCGGCACGGAGTGCCGAGCTACACCGATCGTCCGGCAGAGCTAGGTTTGCTGGCAATATTTCTCGCTTGATCGATATCCAATGCGAGCTGAGCTAGCAATTGATCTTTGGACTCGAATTGATTGACCTGGCGAAGCTGTGCAAGAAGTTCGATAGCCAATTCTTGATCATAAAGATCTCCATCGAAGCCAACAATGTGAATTTCCACATTGAAATATTGATAGAATAATATGTATTATTAAGCATCCTTATAATGACCGTGATGATCCTAAATATAACAAATATGGAAAATGGAATCATCTGTATTTTTATCCGAGTAAAAAAATTATGAAACACATTGTTAAATATTTAATATGCTAATCTAAACATAATCTTGTCAACATAGATAAGCTTATTATCATTTATAAATTTAATTATATTAATACATGATCTTGGATTACCATCATTACATGTTTTATAATTATTAATATTGTCATTCACTAATTCACTTACATATTTATACAATAGTATATAATATCTATGCTCACCAGAATCTTGTGGTGGCGATGGTGGTATTATACTAAAAATTTCCTTATTATTAACTACTAAATAGCCATCAGATTCAGGAATAAAAGCCAAAAATATGGTTATAATTACAAAAGAAAATAAATGTTTC
>JANLUJ010000080.1:0-4388 GCA_031363425.1 Pirellula sp. | reverse complement strand
CACGGTCTCGCAGTTCAGTAAGATTCCGAAGCGTCGTGCCACCCCCGGAAATCAATACTGCTATGGGTAGTTGTCCATGCATGGATGAGACTACTTCACTACTCTGTTTTTCCAGAGAACTGGTGCCCTGCGATTGGCATTTCCACGGAGTATAGTCCAGTCCGACAGGTTGCAAACAAGGTCTTCATATCTCGACCTCCGAAAGAACAATTAGCCGGTTGCTCCGGAAACGAAATGATGCCGAGAAGCTTGCCTTGCGATGAAACAACCTGAACGCCCAAGTCAGTCGTTAGGTAAAGATTCCCTTGTACATCAATCGACAAGCCGTCGCCGCCAGAATTTTCTTTGTCCGCAGGCTGTTTGATTTCGTACAGCACTCGCTTGTTCGCAATCACTCCCGGTGATTTGATGGTGTACGCGTGCACTTGTTTTTGCATACTCGGTACAACATATAGAGTCATTTCGTCGGGCGAAAGAATGATTCCGTTGGGTGCAGTGAGGTCGTCACCCAACCTTGTCACTTCACCCTTGTTGGATCGATAGTAGAATGCCTCTTTGCCTTGCGGCCATGGGTCCGGAGCTCTATATCGCGGATCCGTAAAGTAGATGCCTCCCGATTTGTCGATAACCAAATCGTTGCACGCGTTAAAACGATTGCCCTGGTATTTCGACGACAATGACTTGACCAGTTTGGAGGCTGTATCAATCGCAACGAGCTCACCGTCCATACGGCAAGCAATTAACTTGCTATTCCCGTCAAACATCAATCCATTGCAATGGCCACATGTCTCCATGAAGGTCTCCAAATTGCCCTTGAGATCGGTTCTCAGGATGCGATCGTTTGGGATATCGGTGAAGTACAAATGCTTTCCATCAAATGCGGGCCCTTCGGTGAATTGAAAACCACCATGGACTTTCGATACTTTGCCAGCCCCAGGAAAATCCTGCAAAGTGGCAGCACTGACCATTGCCGCACAAAGAACAAGTAGCGAAAGGGGGTAGCAAAGCAAAGTTTCAAATCGACGCATGGCTTGAAGCTCCAAAAGATTTGAACCGCGGGCGCTAGACGCGTATAAGTATAAATCGTAACGATTCGAAAAACGCGGCTAGCGCCCGCGGCTCGGTAACAAAAACGCGGCTAGCGCCCGCGGCCTAGCGCCCAATGGTACTCACATTCGGACATGTGAGCCGCCGGGCGCTAGCCGCGGGTGACTTAAATTCAGTGAAATTGACTCGTTACACCGGCGGCTAGCGCCTTGCCGCTCACAAAGTGAGTGCCATTTGCCTAGCGCCCGCGGCTCGGACAAACCGTTTGGCAGTGTGCCGAACTAGTTATTACTTGATCTTGCTTGCATTGCCCGCTTGTCCGAACGAAATCATGCGGTCCATGCAAACTTGCTTCATTGCGGTTCGAGCAGGTTTGAGGTAGTCGCGAGGATCGAATTTGTCTGGACTTTCGGCCAGAACTTTCCGTATGGCGCCTGTGATAGCCATGCGGCAGTCGGTGTCTACATTGATCTTACGCACGCCACTCTTAATGCCGCGTTGAATTTCTTCGACTGGTACACCCCAAGTTTGTTTCATTTTGCCGCCAAATTTATTGATGACATCTTGCAGTTCTTGAGGGACGCTGCTGCTGCCATGCATCACCAAGTGGGTGTTTGGAAGGAGCTTATGAATTGCCTCGATCCTGGACATGGCCAAGACCTCGCCATCGGGCTTGCGAGTAAACTTGTAGGCGCCGTGGCTAGTACCGATTGCGACAGCTAAGGCATCCACTTTGGTTTCGGCAACAAATCGCGACGCTTCGTCAGGATCGGTAAGCAATTGGTCATGGCTCAATACGCCCTCGGCACCATGTCCGTCCTCTGCTTCGCCACCTCCCGTTTCAAGGGAGCCCAAGCAACCTAGTTCGCCCTCGACAGAAACATTGCGTGCATGAGCCAGTTTTACGACTTCCTTAGTGACCGCTACGTTGTAGTCGTAGGCGGCAGGAGTCTTGCCGTCTTCCTTGAGCGAGCCATCCATCATAACGGAGGTGAATCCGTTTTCGATGGCGGAGAGGCAAGTCGCAGGGGAGTTGCCGTGATCCTGGTGCATCACGATCGGAATGTTGGGATAGAGCTCGACTGCCGCTAGCATCAAGTGTCGGAGGTATGCATCTTGAGAATAGGTTCGGGCGCCTCTCGACGCTTGAATGATAACGGGAGAATTCGTCTCGTGAGCCGCTTCCATGATCGACTGGATCTGTTCCATATTGTTGACGTTGAATGCAGCCACACCATAACCGTTTTCGGCCGCGTGATCGAGTACTTTGCGAAGTGGAACCAAAGCCATTTGTAAACTCGTCGAAAAGGAAATCGAAAAAGGTAATTGAAAATATAGAAGGAGAGATACTGTTTTCTCTATCAGGAACGCGTAGGATTATGGAGCCGATTGCCATCGCAGACAATCCGTAATCATCCGACTTACAATGCAAAATGGACATGGAGCAAGACTTCTCCAAACCGATTCGAAATGTCGCAAAGCTGCAGCCACTGGACAATTACCTCAGTGGAAGTTGGGATGCGCTCGGAGCCGGTGCGCCTGTCTTAGTGGCTCTTTCGCAGCTTTGCAGCAACGCTATGGTCGGTTTGGACGCCGCAAACGAAATGGCCGCCGATCAACTTTCTCCCGAGGCAAAGGCGATTTTGGTGGCCGCACGCAATCGAGGTGTTATCGAAATCAAAGCGGTCAATACGGCTTTCGAAGCTCCTTCACGAATGTTAGCTGTCTATATCGAATTAGACGAAACCCAGACGATCGCATTTCGCGACCCAAACGAGCCCGAGGTGACCGTTCGATTTTTGGAGGGCTTTCGCGTGCTTTGCAAAAATGGACTTGTCATGCACCATACCCATCGCGATTTTTCACTGACTAGCCGTGGCTTTGAGTTAGCCAGAACCATTAGCAAGCAAGAGGTGCAACCGTGGCTCGACAAGGGCACCGAGTTTGGGTTGCACGACTAGTCGGTTGTTGCATCTTAATCGCCGCCATTGTTGCAGTTACTTTAAGTGTACTCTGGCAAAAAATTGCTAACGAATCGGGCTTAGCAGCCATTGAACCCATGGGACGTGGGTTGCCACCTGCGGTTGAGGTTGTGCCTACACACGCACTAGATCCTTTGCTGGATTTCGCAAGAAAAGCGTTGCGTAACCATGTTGAAAATCATCACGATTACACGGCAACTTTGATCAAGCGAGAACGAGTGGATGGAAAATTGGTGCCCGAGACCAAGATGGCCATGAAGCTAAAGTATGGGCGACCAAGTGGAGCAGAATCATCCCATAGACCTGTGTCCGTCTACCTTAAGTCGATAGAACCCAAATCCCAGGCAGGACGGGAAGTCATTTGGGTGCAAGGTCGCAATGACAACAAACTAACGGCTCATGAAGCCGGTCTGCTCGGCCTGCTCACCGTGAATTTGCAACCCGAAAGCCGACTGGCCATGAGGGGTAACCGTTATCCAATCACGGAAATCGGTATCGAGAAGCTTCTTGGCAAGCTCATCGAAAAGGGGGAACGAGATCGCCAGCTTGGCCCGGCCACCATTCGAACGACAGAGAATGTCGTAGTCGGAGATAGATCGTGCCGACTGTTGGAGGTTATTCACGAGTCTCCTATCGCTTCATCGGAAGAAAAAGCTGTGGAATTCGAGTATTTTTTGGCTCAAATCTATATCGATGATGAACGTCTACTACCGCTAAAATACGCGAGTTACAGTTGGCCAAAAACCCCTGATGGCCCGCCGGAGTTGCTGGAGGAATATGCTTACCTTGACTTATCCCTCAATGTTGGCTTAAAAGCGATCGAATTCGATCCCAGGAATCCGGCCTATGGCTTTTAAACGGATATATACGGCGGTTTTCTCCGCCGCCTAAGTTCTGTCGGCCCTCCATTCGTTCGCCTTGTTTAGCTTGGAATCAGAACAATCCAGCAGGGCAAGCCTGCGGTATTTGCAGTAGGGCAAGCCTGCGATATTTTTGAATCCCAACGGCTAGTAGGTTGAACAGCTTTCGTATCTCTGTTTTTGCAGGCCAAAACGAGTTTTTGCAGGCCCCCAACGAGCTTGTCTCGTTGGAGCCAACGCTTATTGGCTAGAGGCGTGTGCCACGCAAACGCCCGCCTCCCCACCCAGTCCAACGCCACAGGCGTTGGACTGGGTGGGGAGGCGGGTAATGGTTGATGCGATCGCTTCTAGCCAGGAAACTTCACGTCCAATGGGCAAGCCCATTGGGGCGTTCTAAAGCTGTACAACCTCCTTGACCGGTGGATCGTTCGTTCTTTTTGGCTACCCAACGGTCGAGGGTATCGATACGAGGCTAAATCCAATTGCACTAGCCAAAACG
>JANLUJ010000012.1:0-2013 GCA_031363425.1 Pirellula sp. | reverse complement strand
GTAGCATGGCCCCCTGGGCCGTGCGGAACTCGGGCCGGGGGCCCAAGCTACGGTCGCCAAACTCCTGTCGTACGACGAATAGCAATCGCGCCCATGCTTGCTTGCAACGCGTGAGACAATCACTGCCTGCGTCCCGGTGGAAAAAGACACGAATCAACGGAGCTTCACGAGTGATCATGGTTTGAAAAAATCTAGAATTTAGGTGGGATGCGGGGGATTGGAGGGGCAACACATGGTCCCATTGCCGCGATATTGGTGCATTCTAATCAAAAATGTCTGAAATGACTAAAGACGAGGTGTGATGAGGTTGCCTTATGAAAGTTCTTTTGTGTATTCAGTGAGGGAGGTATGTCCGAATCCATCTCCCCTGCGAGGATACAGATGTTTTGTCCAAAGGCACGCGTGATTCAACTTGCATTTCCGGTTGCTTTTGCGTTATCCGGATCGTTAGCGATGGGTCAAATGGGAGGCGGAGCGCCCGGCGGAAATGCCCCCGCGTTTTCGGAACCGAAATTCAGCGACAAGCTGTATGAAGATGGTGGTCCACGTGGGCGAGAAGCCACCGATGGCGCCATCATTCTCTCGGTGAGCATTGAGGGTAATAGCAGCGTTTCTCAGAACTATATCCTCACAGCAATGCAATCGCGTGAGGACCGCATGTTTGACAAGGAAACTTTCAACCGAGACATCAGCACGCTATACCGAACCAACCTGTTCAAGAAGATCACTCCCTATTTCACGGAAACGAATAAAGGGGTGCACATACGCCTCATCGTAGACGAACGGCCCATCATCAAAACGGTCATCTTTCGCGGCAACGAACGTCTCGATGATCGTCAACTGAGCAAGCATGCCGGCATTCAAAAAGGAGATCCATTGGATCCGGTCTCACTCAACTCAGCCAAATCCCGACTAATTGAACTGTACCAAGACAAGGGGATGAATCAGGTTGACATCCAAATTGCCCAAGGGCTGAAGCCAGGCCAGCGCGAGGTGGAATTCATAGTCAACGAAGGCCCCGTCGAGAGGCTTAACAGCATTCGATTCATCGGCAACCAAGCGTTTTCAACCGATCTATTAAAGACCAAAATCAGCAGTCGAGATGCTCGATACGGACTTACCAGTTGGTTGGGCAATAAGGCCTCCGACTTCAAGATCGAAGCAGACCGCGACGCGTTAATGGGCTACTATCGATCGTTGGGCTTTTTTGACGCTCGAGTCGAATTCCGCAAGGACTACAACACGCGTGGTGATTTTATCGACCTGACCTTCGTGGTATCTGAAGGACAGCGATACAAGATCAAATCGGTTTCTATCGCAGGTACCAAGCGATATCAGCCCAGCGAGCTATTACCTTACATGAAATTGAAAGCAGGCGAGCCTTTTTTTCAGGCAAACAAGCAAACCGACGAGAAGTTTTTGAGAGATCTTTATGGTGCACAGGGACACATTTTCAGCGAGGTTATCGGAGAGCTGATTTATCAACCTAATAGCGAAGTAGATGTGGTCTACAACGTTGGCGAAGGGGACATTTATCGAATTAGCGAAGTCCGTGTGCATATCGATGGCGACCACACCAAGGAACGCGTTGTCACTCAACCTCTCGGCAAACTCCGACCAGGAAGTATTGCAAACGGGCCGGAAATCGACAACGGCGAACGGCGTTTGAAGAATCTAGGCATCTTCAATGCTGACCCGAGCCAAGGGACGGTTCCAAACATTCGAATCGAACCGCCAGCTGGTGTGGACCGAGAATTTGGCTCCGATCGATAGTTTCCACTTGAGCGTTTCGAAAACGAAGCAAAATATAGATTCAATTCACATCATGCCAATCCAAACCAACCTAAGCAAAACTGTCATGAAGCAAAGCAATCGTCAAAGGATTTGCATTGTTGTAGCATTGTTTGCAGCGGTTGGTTTTTGGAGCGTGCTGAGCGCGCCGACGATGGGGCAATCGATTGGGCCGGGATTCGGTTACGGACCGCAAACGAACCCAAGCGGTCCTTCCTATGG
>JANLUJ010000010.1:0-4056 GCA_031363425.1 Pirellula sp. | reverse complement strand
CCAAGCGTTCAACGAAAACGGAATTCTTCAGACGACGGAGTTTTCCTTTGAGTAAGCAAGTTTCAACCAACATTACCAAAACGATGAATCGAGTTTCAGCTTCCATCCTTGTCGCTGCCATCGGCGTCGGCGTTTGGGGTTGGTTTGCTGATGGTCGTCTTGTGGAACCATCCACACGAAGCAATAGCCATATCAATAAGCCCCTTGCGGTTTCATCCACCGAGGGTTCAGGCAGTCCGAATCGATCTTCAAAAGAGTCCACAAGTACGTCGGGTATTTGGAGCCGCAAGCTACAGTCCGGTTTTATCGCAAAATCGAGTCCAACCATTGCCGAACCCAAGACGCTTCCGAATGTTCCCTTGACGAATGCGATTGCGCCTCGCAGTACTGCGCCCGATGCCGGTCTGCGACTGGTGGGCACCGTAATCGAAAAAGGCAGGTCAATGGCTATTGCGATAGATCGAGCCGGAAAACTCGACTTCTGCCCCGAGGGGAATTCGATTCAACTGGAACCAGAGGGAGTTCGCATCGAGTCCGTGGATACAGATTCCGTTCGGGTTTCGTTCCGCGGACAATCGACGACTTGGCTCATGGGGCAAATGCTTCGATTCGAATCGGATGTTGGCTTTGAAGCAACCGCAATGCCAATGCAGGATTCGAATTCAAGACCGATGTCGGCGAAGCCAAAGCTGAGCCTTGAAGAACTTGAAATACAACTAGAACAGGTCAACGGCGGTTCGCCGACGATTCCACTTTAGAGAGATAAAAATGCGTAAACCGGGAATTTTGCTGACCGAAGTAGGAGACGGTTGGGAAATTCGTGGCATGACACAGGCGTCGCCTCGAGCGTTCATTGCCACTCACGACCCAAGAGAAATTGCGACGCAAACTCTTGCGTTCGCGAAACAGCACGCAATGGATTTTACGCAAGTCGTTATCGCTGTAGATTCGGATTCCGTTTTGTTTGCATCGATTCCAGCCGAAGACGCGGTCGATATCAAAAACAATCAAGCATTGCGATTTGCATTGGAGTCCGTGTTACCGGTAGACGCAGAGTGCATTGTGGCTGACTCGATTCGGCAGAACTCAGGGCCCCCCGCAACTGGCCTACCTGCCGTATCGATGGAGAGTGCCTGCCTCAAACCGATCGTGGATGCATTAGAGCGGGTTCAATGCAATGTGCAGTTCATTGTTCCGGCATCGTTGCTGGCATTTGAGCAAGCTCTTGCAGACCGACTTGTACCTATACCGTCCCTTTCCGTTTGGATGTTGGACCAGAATATTGGCATATCGCAGGTAGAGATTTTGGAGCTAGCCTCGGACGGTTCAGTCCGAACTTGGCAACTCGCAGGGTTCGATAGCGAGACGATCCATCGCCATTTGTTGCAATTGAGTTCAACCTCGATGAAAGTGCTCTTGGTAGGGAACAAGGACGACTTGAAGAAGTTGGAAAGTGTCGTTCACCATGATTCGCAATCGATCGAGCTCGATCGGGATGAACTGATTCGAAAGCGAGCTCAATTGGTTTTGTCTGGCCGCCAAACCCCATGGATCGATTTGCGGCGCGACGAGCTTGCAACTCATGATCCGTGGCGTCGGGACCGCAGCTCGATAACGAGACTAGCTGTGGCGGCAGTTCTATTCCTCGCAACTTTGTGCGGAACGCTGTTGTGGCGAGCGCAAACCTACCGTTCCATGGCAGATCAATATGAACAGAAGCAGCAGGAACTTTTTCGAGTCGCGTTCCCCACACAGCGAGTCCCAGCCGCGATTTTGGGGCGGCTGAAGAGCGAACATACCAAGGCCAAGGGGATTCGAAGAACGGATCCGAAGTCAACAGTTCCACACTCAGCCCTTGAGTCGTTGCAAAACATCATCGAGTGTTTGAGCGAGGATTTTCCATTTCAGATCGAGCAGATTCGAATTGAGAATGGCCGAATTGCATTAGAGATCGAATTGCTATCTCAACAGGATGCAGGAAAGGTGGCCGCTGCTCTATCAAGTAGTGGATTCCATGTTGAACCCCCCGCAACCTCGTTGGTCCATGGAGATCATGTACTCGCAAGTTTTTTCGCGACGGAAAGTGAGACGATACGATGAGTGTTTTTCGCAATCGATTTACGGCTATGGTGATGCTGCTTGGAGCAGTTGCTTTGCTGACTGCCTCTGTCAGCTTCTATCGTAGCGCCAGAGCTGCGGCTCAATATGCGGTCAACGGCTATGCGGAGTGCCAGCGATTGGTCGACGATATTGATGGGTTTCGCACTGCGCCTCGTATTGCATCGTTGGATGTAGAACCGCCGGATCGAATCGCCGCCAGAGTCACCTCTGCAGCGTCGGATTCGCAGCTTTCTCCGATATCGATTGTCTCAGTCGATCCTCAAACGCCAATCCGTTTGGGCCGAACCGACTACCAAATTCGAGCAACACAAATCGCTCTGCAAAACGCTAGCCTTAGACAAATCGCTGGTTTTGTTACCGGACTTGAGGATGCTAGTTCTGGAATGGTGGTTCGCGATCTGTCGTTGAGTCGAAGCAATAGTCAAGGTGAGAATGGTAGCGAACTTTGGAACGTGCGCTTGACCTTGACTCAGATGATTTTTTCCCCGATAAGCGGTTTATGATTCTGCCATAATGCCTTGTCCCTCAACCTTTGGCCGCGTACATGCGTCACTTTCGAATCGATCTATCGATTGCTAGCATGTTCAGTCTGGTACTGTTAATGGCATTGATTGCAATTCTAAATGTTGGTTGTACCGCACTCCGCAATGTCGGCTGCGACGAGATTCTGTCGGTAGGCAGCGACGGTTTGGAACGATCGAATGGCCATCTCATCAAGGGAGTAAAGCTCTTTGATCATGGAAAACTTCAGGCAGCTGCGGATGAATTTCAAAGAGCCATTTCCTTTGAACAGTCGAATGGGACTGCGCACAATAATCTGGGTCTCATTTACTATCAGCAACGCAAACTGTCAGATGCAGCCAAGGAGTTTGAGCTTGCGGCTCAGTTTCTAACCGAGGATCCGACTCCATGGAACAACCTCGGCATGACCTTGGAAGCGGCAGGGCGTGGACTGGAGTCGATAGAGTACTACCAGCATGCATACGAACTGGCCCCGGAAAAGCCACAATATTTGGGTAACTTGGTCAGGACACGAATTCGACTGGGCGAAAATGATGAGACCGTTATTGCTCAATTGAAAGAGTTGTTGTTTATAGAGACTCGCCCAGATTGGGTCACATGGATCAACGATCAACTGGCGATCGAAATGAATCCGATGCTCGATCGAGGACCACCGCCACCGAATCTTCAATCCAAGAAACAATCGCGTGCATCTTCGGAAAAGCGAGAACGGGAGGAAGCTCAAATACTCATCGAAGAGATTCAGCCCGCCCCAATTATCAACGCCAAATGAAACCAATTCCCTTGGAACCGACGACCGAGATGATCGCGTTCTATGATCGTCGGACACGTGAGCACATAGCACGCGTTCAACGTTGCCTTGCCTTGATAGCTGAAACGACAGCCCATGCAGACGAATTAGTCGCTAGGGGGGAGGTGCATGACGCATCCAAATTTGGTCCGGAGGAAAGAATTCCCTATATCTGGTTAACAGAGTCCCATCGCTGCCGACACTGCGGCGAATTATTTACGTATCCGGTCGGAATGGAAGCACAGGTCGAAATGGCGATTCAACATCATATGAGATTCAATCGACACCATCCGGAGCATCACACCGATCCAAACGACATGACCGACGTAGATCTAATTGAAATGGTCTGCGACTGGACAGCCATGTCGTTGGAATTTGGGCAAGACGGTGGTAGTGCCCGAGGCTGGGCAGACAAGATAATTGGAGCTCGAGTTCACTTTAACGACACGAAACGACTCTTTGTCTACGACATGATTGCCTTGCTCGATTCCAAAATATGCATTGAGCGGCATGCGGGAAGGTTATACTAGTTGAGAGCAGCATTGCTGAAGCTTGAGCCCCTGGCCGGAATTTCACACGGCCCAGGGGGCCAAGCTACTACACGGCCCAGGGGGCCATGCTAC
>JANLUJ010001417.1:0-1056 GCA_031363425.1 Pirellula sp. | reverse complement strand
CAACCACTGTCTCGCAGGTTCTGTGCTTGAGCATGACCTTGAGATCCATATCCCAAGATGGCTATCGTCTTGTCCTTGAGATGGGATAGGTCTGCGTCGTTGTCGTAATAGATTGTCGCTGCCATGGAAGTGTGTTTCAGTTTGGGTTCTGGAGATTACTGTTCTAAAGCTAAGTGTAAGGACATGCTTAAAGCATGCTTGGGGTAGGAGAAAAGAATAGAACTTGACTATTCGTTCATGCTATCGGCCGCAGACAACACATCAAGTTCGTCTGGATTGCTTCCTCGAACCATTGCGATTCGGCCGGTGCGTACCAGTTCAAGTATGTTGTAGGGTCGCATTCTTTCTATGAATGCCTGGATTTTGCTTTCACGACCCGATATCTCGATCATGAGTTCAACAGGACCAACATCTACGACTCTGCCACGGAATATGTCTACTAGCTCGCGAATTTCGGTTCGGACACTACCGCTGGCGGCACCGACCTTGATCAGCATTAAGTCGCGTTCGACGTAGTCGCGTGAGCTAATGTCCTGAACTGCGACAACGGTAACAATCTTTTCTAATTGTTTCCTGACTTGTTCCAAAACGCGATCATCTCCCATGACGACAAAAGTCATGCGCGATAAATTCTTGTTTTCCGTCTCTCCAACAGCCAACGAGTCAATGTTGTAACCACGCGACGCGAGCATCCCGGAAATATGTGCGAGCACACCCGGGACGTTTTGAACAACAGCGGAAAGTAAGTGCCGCATGAAATATCTAGGGGTTATGGATGCATGAAAAAGTAAAAACCCATGCCGAATATGGGACTGCGACCTTTGTTTGGGTGACGAATGATAATTCGACAAGCCGTTTTCCTCAAGGGTTCACTTATATTGGCTTTGCCCCATGGCCCCGTGGCGCTCGGAGGCTTCCCCACTGTCTGCTGCTTGCAAAAAACGTGGGGCCGTTCGCCTCGTTTAGCTTGGAAACAGAATAATCCAGCAGGACAAGCCTGCGGTATTTTTGAATCCCACCGGCTTGACCGGTGGATCGTTCGGGCTTTTTGGCTAC
>JANLUJ010000007.1:0-1560 GCA_031363425.1 Pirellula sp. | reverse complement strand
CTCGCATAAGTTGCTGTATCGGCTCCAAATCGTCGTCCGATTCGATTTGGTCTTCTGCTTCCTTTTCCGCAGCGCTGGTCGATACCTGACTGCTTTCAGTCAATGCGGGTTCACTCGAACCGTTTTCTTGAGGAAGGGGAGGGATTTTGGGTTGGGAGACGAGTGGATCGTGTTGCATACCAAGTTCAATGGGTTATAACCGACTGGTTGTGTAATTTTCGAATTCCAAGGATAAGCAAAATTTGCAACGCCGATAGGCTAACCGGAAGAGGTTATTATCTAAACCCACTAGCACCTATTGGTCTCGCCACTTACTTCATCCCATGCGCAATCGTTTTTAACGAGGTCTACCCAGATGACAATCAATCCACTCGAATTCCCCGAACAAAAACCGGCCGAATCGATTGCTCCGAATACAACCAGCAACGCGCCAATTGAATCCAGCAGAAGAGGTTTCTTGAAGACTTCTGCCGCAACAACCGCAATGGCAAGCACGTCGAGTTTTTTCAATCGCAGCGTCCACGCTGCAGGTAGCGACATCATCAAGGTTGGACTGGTTGGCTGCGGCGGAAGAGGGATGGGTGCGGCCAAAGACAACATGACTGCCGATGCAGGTTGCCGTTTGACTGCTATCGCTGAAGTCTTTTACAACCGATTGGAAGACGGCAAAGAACAACTAAAGAAATCGCTAGGGAGCCAATACGAAGTCCCCGAGGAACAGTGTTTCTCGGGTTGGGATGCGCTAAACAAATTATTGCAAACCGACATCGATATCGTTTTGCTCGCGACGCCACCTGGATTTCGGCCCGCTCAAATGGAGGCCGCGATCAATGCCGGCAAACATGTGTTCTGTGAGAAACCTGTCGCTGTAGACCCTCCCGGCGTACGGAGAGTCATGGCAGCCTCCGCACTAGCGGAATCGAAAGGACTTTGCGTCGTTTCCGGACTTTGTTGGCGTTACGACTATGGCGTTAAAGCGACCATCGAAAAGATTCAATCCGGCGCAATCGGCGAAATCATTTCTATCCAAGAAAACTACTTGACCGGAACACTCTGGATTCGAAATCCGCAACCAGATTGGACCCCCATGCATAAGCAAGTATTGAACTGGTTGTACTACAAGTGGTTGAGCGGCGACCACTATGTCGAACAGTTTATCCACTCGTTGGATAAAGCCATGTGGCTTCACAATGATGTCCCACCCGTTCTCTGCTACGGAACCGGTGGACGGCAGGTGCGAACGCAACCTGAGTACGGAGATATCTACGACCACTTCTCTGTTGTTTACGAATGGGCGGACGGTACAAGATGCTTTGCTTCAACTCGCCAGATGGACGGCTGCTTCAATCAAACTGAGGATTTCATCTACGGCACCAAAGGCACAGCTCGAGTGTTGGCTCACGAAATCAAGGGTGAAACGAAATGGAAGTTTGAGATGGAAGGCAAGAAGACCAGCATGTACCAACTCGAGCACGTTGCTCTCATGAAGGCGATCCGCGACGGCAAGCCGATCAATAATGGCGACTACATGTGCAAGAGCACTCTCATGGCCATCATGGG
>JANLUJ010001314.1:0-4938 GCA_031363425.1 Pirellula sp. | reverse complement strand
CGGTGGGTGATTTCGAAACAGTCGGGTAAGTCCTTTTCGTCGACTGCGAATCCATGGTTTTGCGAAGTGATTTCAACTTGGCCAGTACGACAATTGAGGACGGGCTGATTGGCACCGCGATGGCCAAACTTTAGCTTGAACGTCTTTGCACCACCTGCCAACGATAGCAATTGATGCCCAAGGCAGATCCCGAAGATCGGTGCTTTCCCAAGTAAATCCTTGATCGTTTGAATCGCATACGAGAGTGGTTCCGGATCGCCGGGGCCATTGCTCAGGAAGACTCCATCAGGCTTGCATGCCAAAACTTCTTCGGCGGTGGATGTTCCTGGCAGCACGGTGACTTTGTTTCCTCGCTGAGCAAGGTGCCGCGGAATATTCCATTTCATTCCATAGTCCAGACATACCACGTGGGGCTGTGTTTTTGAAGCCGCCGATTCGCTGCCGTTGATGGCCAAAGCGTGGAGCGTATCGTTCCATTGCGTCGTTCCCAGCGGCATTACTTCGCGAACCAAATCCCGACCAACTAAGCCTGGACTCGATTGAGCTTTCTTGACCAGGGATGCATGATTCATGTCGATAGTCGAGACAATTCCTTTCAATGCACCTAGGCTGCGAATCTTGCGAACGATGGCTCGTGTATCAATTCCCGAAACAGCAACAATTCCGTGCTTTTTGAGGTACTCCGGAAGCGAGCCGTGTGAACGGAAATTACTGTGAAGTCGGCTGCATTCACGAACAACGAATCCCGCAATTCTCGGGAAATCTGATTCTCTATCCTCATCGTTGACCCCAACATTTCCAATCATTGGATAGGTCATGGTAACGATCTGGCCGCGGTAACTCGGGTCGGTCAAAATCTCTTGGTAGCCGGTAATGGAGGTGTTAAATACAACCTCGCCTTCCATTTCGCCATCTGCACCGATGGAGACACCCTCGTAGACCGAGCCATCTTCGAGAGCGAGAAAACCTGGATTTCCTTTACGAAACAAAGCAGCTTACCTCAGCCGAAAGAGAATGACTTTTGCGGGTTCGAACCGATAAAAATCTTACCTCAACCCAGGCTTACCCACCAGCCTTGAAAACACATGATGCTCGCTGGTTCGGCACAAGCCGAGCGAATAGGCCCGCATTTTTTGAGCTTCATTCGTGCCCCGGATGGAGCGATAGATCTTAGCCAAATGGCACTCACTTTGTGAGCGGCAAGGCGCTAGCCAAATGGCACTCACTTTGTTAGCGGCAAGGCGCTAGCCGCCGGTGTAACGAGGCAATTTCATTGAAATTAAGTCACCCGCGGCTAGCGCCCGGCGGCTCACATGTCCGAATGCGGTATCTGAGCCCTGCTCGATTGCAAAACCCCTCCGGCCCTCCGGGGTTTGGTGCGCTATTCGATGGTTCTTCAACGGCGGTTACACCGCCGTCTAAGTTCTGTCGGCCCTCCGGGCCTAAAACACAAAGTCCAATACCCCCCACTCTTCATTCTTGGTTTTTTGGCGTATCTTAATGCGGTTCAGCGATTTGAAACGAACCCGCACTTGCTTCGAAGCGTAACAGCCGAACCTTTCTTTCGTTTATTGAGTGTTCGAATTGCGATAGAATGCGATATTTACATTCCCCTTTGATCCGGTCCGAGCTAATCTGCCATGGCATTTGATTTCCCTGTTCCCATGTTCGCGGCAGTTGATTTCTGGATGACGCGCTGGTTGACCCCGATTTGGTTTTTGGGGGGCGGTATCATTTTGGGGCTTCTCGTCCTGGCACTATTTCTCATGGTTTTCTATGGCCTGTCCAAGGTCAAGCGATTGGAGCAATTTCGACGCGATGGCTCGGCGCACTTGATCGC
Organism: Pirellula sp.; assembly: GCA_031363425.1. GTDB lineage: Bacteria > Planctomycetota > Planctomycetia > Pirellulales > Pirellulaceae > JBKCUI01. Next base: position 3,098 of record JANLUJ010001314.1, on the reverse strand, counting down.
GCTGGTGACTTCGCTGATTTTTGGCGGGCTTTTCGCCGCCTATGCGATGTTTAGCGAAGAAGGTCAAGCTCTTTACAGTCTAGGCGGGAAATTCGCGACTGAGGAATGGGCAATGATTTCCATCGCTGCGACGATGATGATTGCCGTCGTGGTTTGGTCCATTTTGTATTGTTCGTCCCAGCGATTCCTTGGGGAATTGAGATCGCTCTTCTTCGAGGGAATCGGGCTGTACATGCTCTGTACTTTGATGGGGATAGCACTCATTGCACTGGCATCGACTTTCTTAGTTGATAAGCCAATGCTTGCGATTCGAGCCATTCCACAACTTTTCGCAGTGAACGACAAAACGTTTCGATTCCCTGTCGCGGGAGCCAAGAAAGATGAATCGGAAGCAGCCTTCGAAAAAATCGACCTTCGCTACGATGCAGCTATTTTGGGACAAATTGAAATAACTTCAAACCGCCGATTGGTGCTCACCGATGCTCCAAATCTTGGAGATGTGAGAATCAAGCCGCAGACGATTGAGGCCAAGCGACCCTTGATTTGGAATACAAAAATGGGAGGAAATGATTGCCCATTGCCGCTGTATGCTGGGGCCGAGGTTTACGTTCAGAATCAAGAGATTGATGCAGCCTCATTGGAAATCCGAATAATCTCAAACCCAGCCGTTCGCGAGGCCACCACTTTCGTTTTTGTAGGGATCTTCGTTACGATCTTCGGACTGCTGTTCATGTTGATGCAAGCCGTGTCGCCCAAGGTCGCAGCTATTGCATTGTCAGCTGCTAAAAGCGAATTGTCGCAACCACTTCCAATTATCTTGATAATCATCGTCGCTCTGTCGATTCTACTCTTTGTATTCCTCCCCTTCCACACTCTTGGTGAGGACATCAAGTTGCTAAAGGACTGCGGAGTTACGCTGATCCTAATTGCTGCAACGTTTCAAGCCGTCTGGTCAGCAAGTACTTCGGTGAACGAAGAAATCGAAGGAAGAACCGCGCTAACCTTGCTCAGCAAACCAATTCACCGTCGATCTTTTATCATCGGTAAGATTTTGGGGGTGGTCTGGATCGTGATGCTGATGTTTTTGGTTTTAGGAACCCTCGAACTTTTGGCCGTAGCTTACAAACCGATTTATGAGGCCCGTGAAAACTCGCTCGATCAGCCTGGTTGGCAGCAATGCCATCTCGAAATGATGCAAACCATTCCTGGTCTGGCCTTAGCGTTTTTTCAGGCCGTCGTTCTTGGAGCGTTTTCCGTAGCCTTGGGAACTCGGTTCTCACTCCTGGCAAACTTCACCATTTGCTTCTCGATATACCTCTTGGGGCATTTGACTCCAACGATCGTGGATTCTGCTGCAGGTGGCTTGCCGCTCGTCGAGTTCTTTTCTCAACTCATTTCAGCCGTGATCCCCAATCTTAGCCACTTCTCCATGGAGGCAGCCATCGATGCAGAAGTAAGTATTCCGTGGTCTGTAATCGCAAGCGTTCTCGTTTATACGACCGTTTACGGAATCGCGGCAACACTCATTGGGCTTTTGCTGTTCGAAGATCGGGATCTCGCTTAACAACGTGACAAACCTTGTTTACTGTTTTCCAACACAAGGCCGACACCGCGAGTGGATGCAGAACTCAGCACCACACGCAACTTTGATCGAAGCATCCCAAGAGACCATCCCCGAGCGAATATTCGATGCAGATATCTTCGTCGGACACGCCAAGGTACCAGTGCCTTGGCAAGACGTGGTGGCGGAAGGCAGGTTGACCTTCATTCAATCGTCTGCGGCTGGTCTCGACCACTGCCTGCATCCCTCGGTGATAGATTCGCGTATTGTCGTTTGTAGCGCATCGGGCCTATTTGCAAATCAAGTTGCCGAGCAAACCCTTGCCATGCTGCTTGGTCTTCTGCGCGGCATTCCGATTTTCTATCGGCAATGGCAGAATAAAGAGTTTGTCCGGCGACCCACTGACGATCTACACGGCAAACGGGTTGGCATCGTTGGTCTTGGCGGCAATGGCCGTCGATTAGTCGAAGTCTTGCAACCTTTCAATGTGACCATTCGGGCTACGGATTATTTTCCGGAGCACAAGCCAACCACGGTGGACGAGCTCTGGCCGCATACAGAACTAGAGAGACTAGCGGCCTGGTCTGAGATTCTTGTACTGACCTTGCCATTAAATGAAATGACGCGAGGCATTGTTAATGCCAAGACATTCGAAGCGATGCCGAAGGGCTCCTACCTCATCAATGTAGCCAGAGGCTCATGCGTTAACGAAGCAGACTTGTGCGATGCGTTAGCAAGTGGCAAGCTTGCTGGTGCTGGGCTTGATGTCACGGACGTTGAGCCACTACCAGAATCGAGCCCGCTTTGGGGGTTCAACAATGTAATTATCACACCTCATGTGGGTGCCCAAGCTGCAACAAGGACAGACGACACAACTAAATTGATTTGCGAAAACCTTCATCGCCATTTTTCGGGCGAGCCACTCTTCAATCTCGTGGACAAACGACTTGGATTCCCGCACCCCTCGGTGCTCTATAAGCCAAAGCCAAAGTAGAACAGTTGTCTTAACTGTTTTAACGCTGCGTTTCCAACTGAGTTTCCACCGCAGTTAGGCAAACGTGGATCTGCGGGTGGGTTTATGTTGTGCTAACTCCGAAGCAGTTGAAGACAACGTTGAAGACAACTGCTCTACTTTGGTAGTCAGTTGTCTCAACTGTTTTGGCGCTGCGTTACTTGTTTAGCCTGGAAGCAGAACAATCCAGCAGGTCAAGCCTGCGGTATTTTTGAATCCGACCGGCTAGAAGTTCGTACAGCATTCGCCCCGAATGGGGCAGCAACATTGCCCGCGTTTTCGCCCCGAATGGGGCAGCAACAACATAGCCCAGGGCAAAGCGTTGCGACGAAACGTCGCGAAGCGCCGCCCTGGGTACGCCTCCCACGCGTTGCCTGAAGGGGCTACACAAAAATGCCGGAACAATCTTTTGCGTGCTCGATTGGACCGAAACGTGAGTCTTTTCCGTGGTTATTTTAAAATGCATGAGCAACCACGGAAGACTAGGAATACGCGGAAGAAGAATGGCAGATGTAAACTCTTGGG
>JANLUJ010001310.1:0-1994 GCA_031363425.1 Pirellula sp. | reverse complement strand
CTAGCCAGGAAACTTCACGTCCAATGGGCAAGCCCATTGGGGCGTTCTAAAGCTGTACAGCCTCCGCGGACGGTGGATCGTTCGGGCTTTTTGGCTTCACACAGAGTGGTCGGAAATCCGCCTCCATGCTACTTGGGCTTGGATTCGCCTTTGATTGCCGCGATCGCTTCGACTAGGAACTTTCGGCGAAATTCTGAGCGGCCCGCATCGCCTCTCGGCTTTCCCAACATAGCCTCGAGTTTTGGGAGTGCTTCAGCGGCCGGTGGGCCGATTTTACCTAGCAATGAAACGGCATAAAAAGCAGTGCGACGTTCTTCTGATTCGAGCTTCTCTATCAACAATGGAATCGCTTCGACCGGAGCGGTATTGATCTCCTTAAGCGAACTGCTTGCAAAGTCTCGATCCTCATCGCTGCTTAGCATTTGGAACAACTTCGGTACTGCGCTCTTGGCTTCTGCCCCAAGCTTACCTAGTGCGACACCGTCAATGCGCCGGACCTCCCAGTCCTTGTCGTCGAGCGCAAACATTAGCCGTCCAATGAGCTGTCGCGGGTCCTTTTCCATGACAGACAATGCATTTAAGGCAGCCGCTCGCACGTCGGCCCTTTCGTTAGAGGCAAGATGTGCAACAGCTGGAATCATTCGCGATGCCTTGTCACTGTATCCTGATACGGTTTCCAAGGTCATTCGCAACAAAGTCAAGTCATAAATCAGATTGCCACCTAGCGCTTCCAAGACAGCTGGATCCGAAATACCGAGAGACTTTACCGACTCCGTCGCTGCAATCCTTACTTCATAGTTGTTATCGCGGAGGGCTGTAGCGCAGGCTTCGATCACGGCTCCGCTGACGTGCATTTTATCGAGTTTGCCCAGCGTCTTGGCGGCCTTAGCCCGCACATTCGAATCTGGATCCTTGACCATCGCAGCAACTTGATCGGAGCGAGATCCCAACAGCTTCGGTATTTCGCACAATACGCCGAGAGAACTGGATCGTACATCGGGCGATGTGTCAATCAATCCTAGCTCCAACGTTTCTTTCGTTTGCGTATCTGGATACTTAAACTTCACAAGGGACTGCATTACTGCCGCACGCACCTTGGAGTCAACATCCTTAGATGCATTGAGAACGGCATCTTTTGCGAATTCAGCATCTTTCGCAACTGCGACTAGTGACGTTATGGCAATCTCACGTACCTTGGCCGACTCGTCGCCAATTGCGGTTAGCAATTTCTGGAGAACCTGCGTGTTCACTGGACGCATGCCTCCAAGGGCACGCGTTGCTGCTACGCGCACCAACTCAATATTGCTTTCCAAGCCATGCGTCAAGGCTTCTACCGCGGGCTCACCGATCAATCCAAGCGAAGTGGAGAACACCTGCTCGTTTTCAGGATGTTTCTCAATCGCCCCGAATAAATCTGGAACCACTCCCGCACCAAAATTCGCCATGGTCTTCGAAAGTAGTTGTTGATCGATACCAGTCTTAGACGTGACGTTTACAAGTGCTGGCAACGTTCCCTTCGCACTTGGTCCAAGCATTGAGATTGCTCTGACTAACGCATTCGCAGATTCAGGGTCAACGGACTGCAATCGAGCCGCAATTCTTATTGAAAACTCTTCTGCGGGCAACTCCGCCTTCATCATTGCGACGATCGCCGCTGCTCGCACTGACGCCACCGAGTCTCCGAGTGCAGTTTCGATTAAGGTTGATTTCTCCAACTTCGGTAATCTCGACTTGGCCACCACGACAATGGCGGTTTCGCGAATCTTGGGGTCTGAATCGCTAGCCGCATTTTGCAATCTCTTCATTGCGGATTCCGATGGAGTTGCAAGCCCTGCCAAGCCATTGATTCCGGCTTTTCGTGCGGCAGCATCAGGGTGATCGGCAATCATCAGCAAATTGGATTCGCCCTGCGGAACAATTGCAACCAAGGCTTCGGCCGCGTAGCGAGGCAATCCATCGGTCCCACTTAGACCTGCGGTTAACACAGGGATCGC
>JANLUJ010000859.1:0-5679 GCA_031363425.1 Pirellula sp. | reverse complement strand
GCTATCGAAGCGGATGTCCCTGCGGCCGGTAACCATTCAAGTTTTCGAGTTATGGCCGTCCACACGCGCTCGCCTGATTTGCATCAAAGAACCCTAGATCGAAACGAGCAGTTGCAAGGCTTATCGGAATGGGCGGCTTTGCCAGGTAAGCCTAGTATCATCGTTGGGGACTTGAACATTACTCCCTGGTCGCCCCCTTTTTCACGGATGCTGGAACAAGGTAATCTTAAAGATTCGCGGAGTTTCCGAGGAAATTTTGCGTCGTGGCCAACTGATTTGGGGTACCTTGCGATCCCGATCGACCATGGGTTAGTTACAAAGAACACGACGGTACTTTTTCGCAGTGTTGGTAAATCGGCCCCTGACTCCGACCATCGACCGATTGTTATTATCGTAAAGTAACTCTAGCAGGGCGCGACAGATTCACTCGTCCGATCCATTTTCGATATCGGAGAAATCGAGAGTGTCTTTGGTACTAGTTTGATCGGGAAATTCGTTCTCCGTAGTATCGTCGTCTTTCGAGTCAGGGTCTTCATCCAGTGTGTCTGTTTCCGAATCGGGATACGCGAGCTCCTGCAAGATGCTTTCCGTGGTCGGGCGAGACATGACCATTTGCATGCGATTCTTGGATGCATTTGGGGTAACGAATCTTGCGGTTACCACTGTGATGTTATCCGATCCGCCCCCTTGTTTTGCCAATGAGACTAGCTCCTCGCAGGCACGCTGAGGATCGGCCGCTTGTGCCAAGGCTCTTTGGATTTGGAAATCCGCCACGTGCTTATTGAGGCCATCGCTACAGAGCAAGATCGAATCGCCCTGTTCCAAATCGAGTTTATAGATATCCGGAAAAACGCTTTCTGCCCCAGCACCCAAGGCATTCACCAGCACATTGGACCAATGCGAACGCTCCATTTCTTCCGGAGCAAGTTGGCCTTTCCGCATCATTTCATTGGCGACGGTATGATCGCGAGTCAATAATCTTAAGTCGCCTTTGCGTAACAAGTAGCAACGTGTATCACCAGCGTGGACCACGATCATTCGGGGCCACGCTACATAAGCAAGCGTCAGCGTGGTGCCCATTCCCTCGCAACCGCCCATTGTCTTCGACCGCTCTTCGATGGCTCTGTGAGCATTTTCCAACATGCCTTTTAGGTCCTCTACGAAGGCTACTTCGCTAGATGGCTCAATTTTTGCTAGCCAGCTAGTGCTGTTGAGAATGGAGTTGGCAAAATACTCGACCGCAAACTTGCTTGCTTCGCTTCCACCACGATGTCCTCCCATGCCGTCTGCTACAAGAAACAAATGCCCAACCGCCCCGCCGAATAGTCTTGAACCTTGCTCGCACTGTAGGGCCCCTGACCGCACGATCATGCTGCGAGTTAGTTCGGCGACCAGGAATTGATCCTGATTGTCCGTTCGCATTTTGCCCGTGTCCGTAATTCCGGCGGACTGCACTTCAATTATTTGCATGGTAAATCATGTAGCTGAATATTCCGACACCGAAAATGGAATGGGTCGACTCCATATAGTATCAGAATTAGTTACCGGAGTGTTTCACTCGGCAACGGCCTTCAAAGTCGGGCACTCAAGCGACCCGACGGATTTCCGCTGGGACCGGTTGTTCTCCGTCGATCGGAAGTGTTCCATCGTCGGACTTGGTTAGTTTCGACATGATCAACAGGGCAGCAGCCTTACTCGCGCCGGGTTTGGCGAATTGGGATGCAAGGGCATTTAGATTGCGACGCTGCGTAAGTCGGTATTCGGAATCACCTAGAAGCCGAGACATCTCCTCCGTGACATTTTCAATGGAACGTAGTGCAGACTTCGAATTGAGTTTTCCATGGGAAAGAAACTCGGCCAAAACTTGTTTTTCCGCCATGAGGTTTGGCAAAGACATTCTCTTGCACTTGACCAACAACTTGGCCATCGCATACGTGGTTTGACTGAGATGGTACATGACGGCGGCAGGCTTACCCCTCGCCATCAACTCCAGCGATACAGACCCGCTCTTCATCAATGAGCAATCGCTCAACTCGATAATTTCGCTCGTCTTGCCAGCGAATATATTAATCGGTAATTTCGCGTCCGCAGGCTTCAATTGCGCGCGGCACCAGAGAGCATGGGCGTCCTTAATGGCTGCAACCAAGAACTGTGCTTTAGGGTGCTTCACCGTCAACTTGCGAATAACCTCTAGTTGCAATGGCCAAATGTTATGAACCTCGTGATCGCGCGATCCCGGTAAGACAGCCACTTGCAAATTTTTATTGTCTCGCCATTTTTCAACAAAACGAACATCCAAGGCTTGCTGTGCCACTGCGTCAAAGAAAGGATGCCCCACATAATGCGCGTCGACTTTTCGTTCTTGAAACCATGGCGTTTCGAACGGAAGATTGCAAAGTACATGGTCAACGTAGCGGCGCATCTTTTTCACTCGCCAACCACCCCATGCCCACAACTGTGGCGGTAAATAGTAAAAGACTGGAAGACCGTACTTTTTCGCACGCTTGGCTATGTGCCAATTGAAGCCTGGGAAATCAACCAGTACAACACCATCCACCTCGCCTCGAGCAAAAACCTTTTCGGCCAAGTCAGCTACGCGGAAGAACTCTCGCAACTTCGGAAGCACCTCCGCAAAACCCATGACCGCCAAACTGGTGAGATCATAGTCCAGCTCTAGCCCCGCTTGGATCATCCGACATCCACCCAAACCTCGAAAGGTCGATGAAGGAGAGACTTGCTGGATCGAACGGATCAAGTTGGCAGCATGTAAATCGCCGCTAGGTTCGCCGACAGAGAAGAATAGTCGTTGTCCCATAAAGCACTCAGTGAAGTCTTGATCGGACATAGTGGTGAATTTGACGACACCGGGACTAGGTGTCCTCAATAAGTGTTCTCGAATTGAATTTCGGTAAGCTAAAGGCACATGCCTAACTCTCTTTTGCCTTTATACGGGAAACGCATCAAACTGAGCAATACTAGGAAACCATCATACCAGCTGGGTAAAGTTTGCTGGCGTTTGACGCGGCATATGATTGGCTCATCGCATCGAATCGGTTAGCATTAGCGAGGATTGCTAGCATCGCATGCTCCCAGATTCCAACTATTGAAGGATCGCAACCGTTTATTATGGGTGGAGGTATTTTGTCCGAACCGTCTGTAGTCCCTAAAGAAAAGCCGAAGATTCCATTCAAAATCCGGCGAGCTCATTTTGACGACCTTGCCAACATACAAGCCTTGCTGAAGCCGTTTGTTGAACAACGCAAACTACTCAGGCGAATGCAGTCGGAATTGGTCTTGCTGATGGCCAACGGCTATGTGGCTGAGATAACCGATGAATCAGGCGAAACTAAATTGGTTGGTTTTTCCGCAGTAGAAATCTATTCCCGAAAACTTGGCGAAATCCAATGTTTGGCGGTTGCCGACGGCTACCAGGGTAATGGGATCGGGTCAGGCTTGGTCAAAGCTTGCATCGACCGGGCTCGCGAAAAAGGAATTATGGAAGTAATGGCGATCAGCGCCTCTGACGGCTTCTTGCGCCAATTGGGATTCGACTATTCCCTGCCTGAGCAAAAACGTGCGTTGTTCTGCCAGCTCCATTCAAGAGACGAAATCTTCAAAGACGACGGCATCGATGACTGAGCGCTTCTCGAGGCACTCATTCCACACCCAATCTAGGTTTGCTCGCGCGAACTCCCTTTGCGCAATGAATTGCGTCGGCTGCCGCCGAAAGGGCCTTTTCCAGTTCATTGAGATACTGCGAGAAGGCAGAGTGACCGGAACGAGTCATTTTGCAAATAGTTTTTGAGTTGCGACCTGCACCGGTCCGTTCGAGTTCGATCGCGCCGACTTCTTGAAGCACTTCTAGATGGCGATTGAGGTTGCCATCGGACAAATCGCAAAGTTGCTTGAGATCAACAAACAACATCCCGTCTCGATGGGATGCGAGGCAAGTCATGATGGACAAACGGGCTTTTTCGTGGAAGACTCGATCGAGACCCGCATTCGCAAACTTACCAGGCTTACTTGCTCCCATGTCTTGTAATCCACTCAAAAAATAAATACGGCTAGAAGACAGTCCAATGCGAAATCACTAGCTCTGCAAGGCAAAGTTTAATAGAAACCAAAGCGACAGGCAAGTAGAAACCGACGTGAAGAACCAACTTGGTCTTCATCCGTCGATACGAGCAGCGGCTGCTACTTTCCCGGCGGTGTTTTGAAACGAAAATCAGAGTAGAATTGTTCTCGCCGCATCCCTATCGTCTTACCGTCGCCTCCATAGGAAACCATTGTGCTACCCTCCAATTGCAACTGGCTAATGTTTACGATTGTGTTCGCATCTTGCACATTGATCGAACATTCGAGCGCAGACGACTTTCCGACTCCGCTCAATTCGGAAAAGTCAACGACCAGTCCGATGATTCCTTCCGAGGTAGCTAAGTCGGCAAAACTCCCAGATGGATTCAAAATATCTGTATTCGCATCGGAGCCGGCCGTCCAGAATCCGATCGCCATGACCACAGATGAGCGGGGCCGACTTTGGGTTGCTGAAAACTATAGCTGGGCAGGTAGTGGTGCCGGGGGCTTCGATGGCACACAACGCGATCGAATTGTGATTCTTGAAGATACCGATGGCGACGGGAAGCACGACAAACGAACCGTCTTCTGGGATGATGCCCGCAAACTTACCAGCATCGAAGTTGGCAACGGGGGCATTTGGGCACTTTGCTTACCTCATCTTCTTTTCTTTCCGGATCAGAATCGCGACGATGTTCCCGATAGTCCACCGAAAATCATGCTCGATGGCTTCGATGACGGTGTCGTCGGTCATACGCCTGCCAATGGTTTAAAATGGGGGCCCGATGGTTGGCTCTACGCTAGGCATGGTATTCAAGCGACCAGCAATATTGGCAAGCCCGGCTCAGGCGATTCACAGCGCATCAAGATCAATACCGGTGTTTGGAGATTCCATCCAACCTTTGGAACTGTCGAAACCGTAATGCACGGTATGACCAATTCGTGGGGATTCGATTTCGATCAACATGGCGAGATGTTTGTTATCAACACAGTCATCGGGCACCTGTGGCATGTTGTCCCTGGTTCTCATGTAGAAAGGATGTATGGCGTCGATTTGAATCCGCATGCATATCAGCTCATCGAGCAGACTGCCGATCATGTGCATTGGGACAATGGCGAGAAGTGGAATACGGTTCAAAAGGGCATGTCGGACGGAACGAACGCTGCGGGTGGCGGGCATGCCCATATCGGCTTGATGATCTACCAAGGGGACAACTGGCCGGCGGTGTATCGGAATCGCCTATACACACTGAACCTGCACGGACTCAGGATTAACAGCAATCTTCTCGAGCGACAATTGGCTGGCTATGTCGGCAAGCGCGCTCCCGACTTCTGCTTCATGTCCGATCCTTGGTTTCGCGGCATGGACTTGATCACAGGCCCAGATGGCGGCGTATTCATTGCGGACTGGAGCGATACGGGCGAATGCCATGATCACGATGGCGTCCACCGCACTAGTGGGCGCATCTACAAGCTAACCTACGGCAACCCCAAACCGATCAAGTCGCTGGACTTGTCCCTCCAAACCGACAGCCAATTGATCGCGCTCCAATCGCATGCCAATGCTTGGTGGCCAAGAACCGCTAGGCGAATCCTGACCGAACA
>JANLUJ010001229.1:0-2332 GCA_031363425.1 Pirellula sp. | reverse complement strand
CTGAGTTCTCGGGAAATTGAATCGACTCGGCGTCTTCGCATCGGAATTGAGGACGCGGTTGGAGGCCCTTCAACGCGGCACTGGTAGTAGCCCATTGCCTTTGGACTGGGCTCAGCGTTACGCCAGTGACTTGACATTGCAATTGTCTTGCCAGCCATATGCTGGAACCGCCCATTCCGCAACCGATGTCGTACACGATGGAATTGGGTTGAATCTTTGCGAGGCCAGCAAGTGTTGAGGTCAACTGCAATTGTGCAGTGGCGGGAGTCTCGTCGGCCAGCCAATAGCCGTGATGAATGTGGGGACCCCATAGCAACCGATAGAAAAGAGTACTAACGTCATAATGATTCTTGATTACGGACTTTTTGATTTCTGGGCACTCAATCATGACATAGTCACCGTGCAAGTCTTGTCACCAAAACCCCATCGTTTCTGAATAAGCTGATTGAGTCTTTGATTGTCAACCTCAAGCATCGTCAAAAATCCTTTTCAGGTGTATAATCGCCTTTCATGTTTTGAAGGCTTCGTCGTGACATAATAGCACGACATCTTACTCCGAGACTAGTCGGCCTCTTGTTTCCGGAGGCAGTAGATCCCAAACGTTGAGACCAGGTGATTCCCAACATTAAAAACCTGCAACGAATTCGGTTTTCTTCCAGTCTATTGGTCGCGGCGCTAGCCATTTGCATGCCGTGGGGAGTTTGGGCGGTTTTGAATCTCCCTGTCGGTTCGTCCGGTGTGCATGAGTGGTTACCCGAAGGGAGGCCTGAACGCACACGCTATGAGGCCTTCGTCGAATCCTTTGGCAACGATCAGGTTGTTTTGATTTCCTGGGATGGCTGTCAAGTTGACGATCCTCGACTAGTGGAATACCGTGCCCAGTTGGTCATGGACCCGCACTTTATAAGCCATGTCGCCAAGTTGGAGTCGAGCGATGTGTTGATAAGTCAATTGACCGAACCACCCTTGGCCTTGAGCCTTGCGAAAGCATCTCAGCGACTCAATGGTGTGATGGTGGGCACAGACGGAACCGCGGCGCTTTTGGCGAGGATTACCACAGCAGGGGTCACCCATCAAAACGAAACCATCGAAATGATTCAGCGAGCGGCTGATCGAACCTCGGGTTTATCCCGCAAACAACTGCGACTTGCGGGTACCGTCTACGAAGCCTACGCCGTGGATGCCGCTGCGGAAGCCAGTCTTAAAAAGCTCGTATTGCCCTCGAGTATTTTGGGGATGTTGGTTGCATGGTTTTGCTTGGGGCAAGTTCGCCGGGCCGTTGTCGTTCTTGTATTGGGGGGCGTAGGCCAGTTGCTTGCGGTTGCCATGGTTTACTACACCGGCAATCGATTTAGCGCAGTCCTGATTGTGCTCCCTACGCTGGTCTTTATGTTAACGCTTTCAGGGGCCGTGCATTTGATGAACTATCATGCCGATTGCTTGCGCCGCAACCGAGAAGACGCCGGAACGCGGGCCATGCTCCTGGGCTGGAAGCCGTGCACACTATCGAGCATAACGACGATGCTCGGAATGGGATCGCTCTGGACGAGCCAGCTCGCTCCGGTCCGGCAATTCGGACTCTTCTCGGCCGTCGGGCTTGGAATCGCGACGGTAGTGCTATTGGTTGGCTTCCCTGCCATTGCGGACTGGTTCTGTACGCCACAACGGAAGGACGCATTTCCAACTGACAACTCAGATTCTGCAACGGATTCGCACCAGCGGAATAGCCGCTATACGATTGGCTACCTCAACTGGTTGACTCGCTATGCGACTTGGATTTCGGCGGTTGCAATAATCCTGCTAGTCTTTACTTGTATCGGCCTGACGCGACTTAAGGCATCCACCAAATTCAGCGACATGTTTCCCGCTGACAGCAAAACCAATCTAGACATGGCTTGGCTAGAGGAGCACCTGGGGCCGATTGCTACCGTCGAAGTCCTATTGAGATTTCCCTCCGAGAGTTCATTGAATTCCTTGGAACGCGCGCGTTGGGTTTCCAAGGTGTCGACGCGATTGCTTGCCGAACCAAGTGTGGGAGGTGTATTCTCAGCCGTTTCGTTTTTGCCGACTTGGTCCGATTCCGCGACCATTAGCGCGACTGCGAAGCGTTCGCTTTTGCGCAAGGAGATTGAAAATGCAATCCCTCATTTTCAAGACCAAGGATTGGTTGCCATCTCGGAACATGACGAAGTTTGGCGAATCATGGCCAAGGTGTCGGCTACGTCGGACGAAGACTACGGCCAGTTGACGCGAATCGTTGCCACCGCAACCGACGAAGTCCTGCGCAGCGTTCCGAATACGATGATGGCACCCGCGGAATTCACTGGGCTAT
>JANLUJ010000851.1:0-1146 GCA_031363425.1 Pirellula sp. | reverse complement strand
ACCATTGCGTGCAAAGAAATGACGCCTCCAACGGTTAGGAGCACAAAACCCAACCAGTTGGGTGGGCGAAGGCTCTTTTTCGGAGAAGCAACCTGCATATAAACGTTGGTCGCAACATTGCTGTCTGCGATCTTTGACTTCTGAGCAAAACGATGCAATGCGAGTGTGCTGTTTTCGTTTAGTACAAATGAGTCGACTAGGCGAAACTGCAGTCCAAGTAAGAACAGGATAACGCCAAACATAAAGTATCGGTTTCGATCGATGTCCATGGCGACAAATTCTCTTCTGTAGTCGAGTCAATACAACAAGAAGCTGATCGACTGTAGTCATCGTCGAGCTAGAGAAAAATAATGCGGTGTCGATTGTGAGGGTCGTAGCCGAAACCGCTAGCGTCAGTCCGGATTCGAACAGCATTCGCCACACGCAATTCCTAGCAACCGACTTTCCATTCCGCACTAAACAAACGGCCCAACGGATCGAAGTCTTGTGCACCCAACCCTAAATGAAGGTGCTTGTGCCAGCCTTCGGCGTAGTTGCAATCCAACTGCGACAGTTTTGCGACTTCCTGGCAAAGTCCCAACATGGTTTGCAAATACGAATTCATCTTCTGCGTGGTTTGAAGCCACTCTTGTTGGGAACGATGGCATTCGAGCATCGCAAGCTTGCGTTCCATTACGGCATCGATGGGGATGGATAAATTCGGATGAATCAACTGGCCTAAGGGAGAACGATTGCCATGAGGTTGAGCATGATATAGGGCGACATCTCCTTCGTAACTTGGACGTGTTGGATTGCTAGCAAAATTTGGAATGCCTTTTGCGAAAGCAGCCGAAACCGCTAATCGGCAAGTCTCCATGTGATCTTCCATGTAATCCACCGAGGCGTGCGTGAGAATGATAGTCGGTTTGGCTTGACGAACGATCGCCGTAACTTTGGCAAAGTTCTCTGCATTGTAAAAAACGTCAAGATCGTCACAAATAGGCGGGTAGTAAGTGGCTCCCAAGAGATTTGCGGAACGTTCGGATTCACCGCGACGAATAACGGCTGTTTCCATTCGATCGGTCACTGCCGATCCGCAGCAACCATTGGCTAGGTTGCAATAATGAATATGCCATCCCAAGTCCTTTAGCCTCAGTAGTGTCCCTG
>JANLUJ010001208.1:0-1230 GCA_031363425.1 Pirellula sp. | reverse complement strand
TCACTCTCGGCAAGAGTGACATAAGGCAGGTCGCACCAGCCGGGTGCGACTAAGTACCCTCGGGGCGATGTGAATCGCATTGAACTACAAATCTGCTAGAATACCTTCACTGCGCACCGCCCATCCCGCCTCTTCACTCGAGGACATATCATGAGAGTAATCCAATCTTTGCTTTGTGCTTTGTATCTTTTTTGCCCTGCAGTTGAGATCGCTGCGGCAGATTGGCCCATCGTTGACAAAGTTTCCCGGCAACCTTTGCAAGCATCGGTGGCCAGACTGTCCGATGCGTTGACGGTCGCCGGTGCGCCTCTATCGCCAACGGTTTTAGCCAAGCTAAAGGAGTTAGAGCAGAGCATCAGCGACGATTCCGTAGCCAGGGAGATACAAGCGATGCTGGACCCGCTGTGTCTGGCTGCCGTTGAGATCAGCGCGGAGAGTCGTGTCCACGTGGTGCGTGGGCCAGCTCCTGCCCAGTTGGTCGAATCTGGGTGGCAGACCTTTCTCGTCAAAGTGGCCAATCAAGCAGGGGTGACTGCAACTCTTCGATGCTCTAGCCCACAAGCGTTGCCGATGGTCAAGAAGAGCAGTTCCAGCGCTCGGCCCCAGCTTGCGATCACACCTGCAGAGTCTGAGCGACGATGGTTGGACATAGCCAGTCTGAATAGCCCACCGTTGCTTCCAACTTTGTCCGGCGTCGCGTTGGAATATCGTCTGATTCAGTTGTACAGCCGCGACGCCGGCAAACGCGAGGCGACTCTCGCATTCGACGTTGGGCAGGGAACTCAGGATTTAGGTTTCCGGAATGAGTTGCCAATTCTTTTTGACTGCGGAGCGTCGTATGACATTGGGCTATCGGTTCTAGATTGGGACGGCGCGCCAACCACATGCTGGATGGTAGTCAAAGACGAGCTCGGTCGCGTCTACCCGAACCAATCGCGAAGATTGGCGCCGGATATGTTCTTTCACAGTCAAGTTTACCGAGCCGACGGGGAGTCGATTCGTTTGCCGCGAGGCAGATACACGGTCAGCGCTTCTAGGGGCCCAGAATATGTTCCACTACAAATCGAATACGCAGTCGATGGTAAAGATTCGCCCTCGCCCTTATCGGTCCGACTCAAACGATGGGTTCATATGGCCGAACTCGGTTGGATATCCGGCGACCATCATGTGCATGCAGCGGGTTGTGCCCATTATGAAAATCCAACCGAAGGGGTCACGCCGGCCGACATG
>JANLUJ010001192.1:0-6706 GCA_031363425.1 Pirellula sp. | reverse complement strand
CTAGCCCGATGCAACCGGCTGCGTACCGTACCCACCGGAATGTCTAACATGGAAGCGATCTCAGCATAGTCGATGCCTTGCAAGTCTCTGAGCACGATGATGTTTCTCCGTTCTTCATCGAGCCGCGACAGCGCTAGTTGCACTTGGCTAACCGTTTCCTTAGTTATGACGATAGCGGCAGGCGAGTCCGATTTTTGGTCCTTTGGCTCAACTGTGTCGATCATCTCGACACTCACGAATTGATTTTTGGTTCGCTTTTTCCTGCGTTGCAAATCAATGGCCGCGTTGAAAGCGATTCGGTGCAACCAAGTGTAAAACGACGCTCGACGCTCGAACTTGTCTAGCTTGCGAAATGCCGTAACAAAAGCTTCTTGGGTCACGTCCTCGGCGTCTTGGCGATTACCGAGCATTCCGAGCAACGTCGTGTAGATCCTTTGCTGGTAGTTTCCAACAAGAATTTCGAATTTGGATACTTGGCCCGAAACGATACAGTCGATCAACGCAGTTTCCTCCGCTTGATTAGGTGCTGTATTCACGGACGGATCCATGGCCAATTGAGTTCCCAATTCGTAAAAATACTAGCTGTACAAAGGTGTCAGTTTTTCGGTGAGATAGTCGATAAAAGGCTGAGAGGAAAGGGGCAATCCAGTGGCATTTTCCACGAGTTCTGTTGGTTTTAAACAACGTCCGTGCTGGTGCACATGGGTTCGAAGCCATTGCAAAAGTGGCTGGAAATCACCACGTGAAATCATGGCGGGTAAATCCCCCAGTTCATCTTTGGCTGCGTTCATGAGCTGGGCCGCGAAGATGTTCCCGAGCGTGTACGTCGGGAAATAACCGATCAAACCCGCAGCCCAGTGTACATCCTGCATAACCCCGTCGCTATCGTTCCTGGGCCGAATTCCCAGGTAGTCGGCATAACGATCCGACCAGGCCGACGGCAAATCCGCGCATTGCAAATTGCCATCGATCAACTCACGCTCTAGCTCAAATCGCAACAAGATATGCAAATTGTAAGTCGCTTCGTCCGCTTCGATGCGAATCAAACTCGCTTCAACCCGATTCAAATCTCCATAGAGCGAATCCAATGCGACACCTTCTAATTGCGGAAACCAACTTTTTGCGTGAGGCAAACACCACTGCCAAAACTCCTTGGAACGACCGATCATATTTTCCCAAAGACGGCTCTGAGACTCGTGAACGCCAAGCGAAGCAGCATTACCCGCTGGCAAACCAAACCATTCCGTTGGCAGCCCCTGTTCGTACATGCCGTGTCCTGCTTCATGTAGCGTGCCATGCAGTCCGCTACTGAGTGAGTTTGCATGGTACCGAGTCAAAATACGATGGTCGTTGGGTCCGAGTGTGGTACAAAACGGATGATCGGTTTCATCGAGCCGTCCTCGCTCGAATTGAAATCCAATCTGCTTAGCCACCCAAAGCGAGAACTCCTTTTGTTTCGCCACGTCAAACATACCAGTGATCGATTTTCCATCCGGACCGGAATTGGACTGGGTCAGTCGTTGCACAAGTGGAACGAGACGTTCACGAAGTTCTGCAAACACGACCGCAACCTCGTCGGTCTTCGCATCCTCTTCGTAATGATCAAGCAGGCTGTCGTAATGGCAACTTGCTCCCTTGGCCAAGATGGAGGCTTCCTCGCGTCTCAACTGAACGATCGCTTCGAGGTGGGGCAAGAACGCAGCAAAGTCGTTTTTCGGCTTGGCTTCCGACCAAACCTGTTGTCCTATAGTTACGGCATGAGCAATTCGCTTTACCAAGTCTTCGGGTAGTTGAATGTTCTGTTCATAATCTCGCTTCAGGCCGCGGATCGATGCGCTCACAGGACTGTTTTTAAGCAATGCCAATTCGGATTGAGCAAGCTCGTTAAGCCATTCTCCGAATTGTGGACTGGTTTTGCGTTGATGAACCAGACCGCTCAAGAAGGTAACTTGTTTGGCACGATGATCTCCAGCGTGGGCTGGAAGCCCGGTACGCTCGTCCCACTCAAGGAGCGCAAGAGTACTTTCGAGCAATGTTGTTTCTCGAACGTAATCGTAGACTTGTTGAAAGACTTTTTGAGTGTTGCCTGTTTGCAAAGGTAGTCCCTCCATTGAGTATAAATGAACCGAAGGGGTACACCCCGTCGGGAATATAGGGATTCTATCCAATGGCTATAAACGCCCCAGCCCAAACTAGTTTAACGAACCGTTTGACGATATCGAGTTGATTTCATCAGGCAGAAAAATGGCAGGTGAAAAATGGGGGGTGAGGATTAGTCATTTGGATCAGGCAGTCTGCCGCGTTCGTTTATTTTTTACCCTTCATCTTTTTGCCAAAACTATCTAACAATCGTTGTTAGCGTGACACTTTTAGCTGTTAGGTTGGCCCAAAGGAGTTTTTGCAGGTCTGTATGATAGAGTAAACGTCGGCAATGAACTGCGAAGTTCTGTTCTTGTTTTTGAAACGCGGTAACTCTGAAACCTGTAATCGGATCGAGCAGTCGCATCGCTTGTTGGCCTATTTGGCCGCTAGAGCCATACACTGCGATAGGGGCGTTTCTATCTGGGCTAGCACCAATGGTCTGAGCTATGGCGACTTCGTATAGGGCGGATTCAAGCGCAGAACCCCAATCGCGAATCATCGATGACAAGGTATCAATGAAACGGTTCGCCACATCACTCGACGTATCCCAATCGACGGTTTCGATGGTGGGTATACGGGTTTCATGTCGACGCAATGTGCAATTAACGAATTCGTGCTCGACCCGCTCTGGTCTTGTATTGATAATCTTGGCATGTTCTAGGTCCGCGAGTAACAAATAGTTGATTGCCTGAGCTCGGTGTCGTTGATGTATTGAGTCGGTTGCTTTGGTCATTTGGATCAGCAGTCCGTCGCGTTCGTATATTTTTTACCCTCCATCTTTCTGCCAAAACCAGCTTAACGAACCGGTTGCGGTGAACTCCTTCGATGAGCCTGCCACTGGCCACGAGACTGACCCCACAATTCAACCATCTGTTGACGATATGGTTCGGGAAGCTGAGTTGGTCCTATTTTCTCCGAGCCTAATCGCCTTGCCAATGCTTGTGACTCGAGATTGTCTGGCGCAATGGTGTGAACAACATGCAGCCAGCCAAGTCGATCAAACACATAGTCCATGCAAACTGTCGCAGCCTCGTGGGCAAAGCCTTTTCCCGTAAAACGAGAGATGAGTCCCCACCCAATCTCTTGGTCAGGCCAACCATGTGGATGCAACGGTCCAATGCGGCCGATCCACTCGTTCGTCTCTTTTTTCAACACGCTAAACATGTGAAATCCGTCTAGTGCCCAGGCACCAGCAACGGTTCGCATGACTCGCCATGTGACGGGGTCGGCAATGACCCCACCCAGATGCTTCATCGTCACTGGGTCTCGGTGGAACTCACAGTAGCCAGCAAAGTCTTCAGGCAAAGGAGGCCGAAGATAGAGACGCGGCGTTTCTAAAGTGGGACCGAAAGGAGTGGTAAGGGGAATCGCCATTTGAACTCGCTCCATTGGCAGCAGCTAGCAACACAAATACGGGCAACATACTAAGCCAAAGTTTATTTTTTTGCTATCAATTGATGACTGTATTTGTTGGGTATTTCCTTTTGTGGTAAACCTAAATGAAACTGTGGCCGCCACCGGTAGTTGGTAAGGCGACCGGCAGACCAGTAGCACGACGCGCGAGCTAGTGAATTGGAAACTCGAATCACTAGCTTGCGCGTCGTGCTAGGTAGGGTTAAACCTGCCGGTCGCCTAAATGCAGTATCATGAAGTGGAATCTGATTTTATGAGTTGTGCATACAGACGAGGCTTTAGTGTCTACATTTACGTTAGCTGACCTTCGGGCGGGACAAGAAATCGTTTACCGCTACATGAAGCCAACACTCGCACATGCCTGGCCGCTCTTGGGGGACCGGTTACGCACTCGCGTAGTCGTGAAGCACGAGAACCATACTCCTGCGGGGGCTTTCAAAGTGAGGGGAGGCCTAACCTATTTTGAAGAGCTCAAGAAGCGTCACCCGAATTGTCGTGGAGTTATCAGCGCAACGCGTGGGAATCATGGCCAATCGGTCGGGATTGCAGCAAATCGCATGGGAATCGCTGCCACGATCGTCGTACCGCTTGGGAATAGCGTGGAAAAGAACGCAGCGATGAAAGCCTTAGGCATTAACTTGATTGAGTATGGCAACGACTTTCAAGCGAGTCGAGAGCGTGCGCAGCTGCTGAGCCTAGAGCATCAAATGCATATGGTGCCTAGCTATCACGCGGATCTTGTGCTCGGCGTGGCGTCCTATTGGCTTGAGTTCTTTGAGTCGGTTACCGATTTGCAACGCGTGTATGTACCGATCGGTATGGGTTCCGGTATTTGTGCTGCAGTCCAGGCAAGGGACGCTCTTGGTTTGAAGGTCGACGTGATAGGCGTGGTTTCCGCCCAGGCGCCTGCATACGCGCTCTCGTTCGAAGCGGGAAGAGTGATCGAAGCGCCAGCGACAACGAAGCTGGCAGATGGAATGGCTTGCCGTACACCTGACGCCGACGCTCTTGCCATCATCCATCGGGGAGTAAAGGAAGTGGTTTTAGTTACCGATGAAGAGATCGCAGATGCGATGCGCATCTATTTTTCGGATACGCATAATGTTGCCGAGGGTGCTGGCGCCGCCCCATTGGCGGCTGCTTTGAAGCAGATACGGGCAGGCGATGGCGGTGTTCAAGGACAGGTCATCGGCCTGCCATTGTGCGGTGGCAATGTTGACTCGGATGTATTTGCCAGAGTGTTAATGGGAAATTAGAGTGGGTCGCTGTTGCCGAATGTTATACTTGCAGCGCAGCAGCCTGCACAACGACTAGATTGTAAAATTCCGAATCCGAAATCAAATCAAGGTTCAATTGCCATGCAAAAAAAGTTGCGTCGTAACTTTCTTCAGGAGACCCTCTTCGGAGGTGCAATTCTTGGGCTCTCTGCACGTACGCATCGGTCCCTGTTCGCCGCGGAATCACCGAGCGAGCGGGTTCGGGTCGGCATGATCGGTGTCGGCAATCAGGGTGGGCCAAAAAACAACATGAAGTACTTCCTAAAAAACATCGTTGCGCTCTGCGACTTGGACAAAAACTATTTGGCGGAGGCGGGCGATTTCCTGCAGAAGCAAGCTGGACTGTCTGCGGCAATGACCGACGACTACCGTCGATTGCTTGACTCCAAGGACGTCGATGCTGTCGTTGTGACGGTACCAGACCAATGGCATGCCTTGATGACGATCGAAGCTTGCAAGGCCGGAAAGGACGTGTACTGTGAGAAACCGCTGACGCTGATGATCGGCGAGGGCAAGCCAATGATCGATGCCGCCCGCAATCACAATCGGGTCGTGCAAACAGGAACGATGCAACGGAGCGGTAACGAATTTATCTTGGCTGTAGAGCTTTTACAAAAAGGGATCGTGGGCAAAGTGCAATCTGTCAACGTTTCCTTACCCAGTCCGAACTGGATCGCTCGAGCAAAGAGCCCCGTGCCCAATAGTGCGCCTCCAGAAGGATTTGACTACAACCGTTGGCTGGGGCCTGCTCCGTTACGACCATACAACAAGAATCATGTTCACTATCTTTTCCGATTCTATTGGGACTATAGCGGTGGACAACAAACGAACTTCGGTGCGCACCATCTCGATATCGCACAGTGGGGGCTGGGAATGGACGACAGCGGACCGAATACCGTCGAGGGATCGGCAGTCTTCAATCCGGACGGTTGGTACGAAACCCCCGATACGACAGATATTAGGTACACTTACGCCAATGGTGTTGTGATGACTTGCCGCCAAAAACTGGATACCAAGAGCACCGACCAAGGTACGGAATTCGTTGGTGAAAAAGGGAGTTTATTCGTGTATCGAGGCGGCATCGTTGCGAACCCTCCCGAGCTGCTCAAGGGTGTGGAGCTGCCGAAGATCGTTAGCTCGCAAGCCAATACGAGCCACGTGAATAACTTCTTGGATTGCGTGAAGTCTCGAAAGGCGCCTGCGGCAGATATCAGCATCGGCCATCGCTCGGCCACGGTCTGCCATCTCGGCAACATTGCCGTACGAACGAAGAAGAAGATTAATTGGGATCCCAAAACCGAAACCATCGTGGGCGATACCGAAGCTTCCAAATGGTTGATTAAGGACTATCGGAGCCCTTGGAACCTAGGCCATTCCTAAGTCATTGGGAGACCGAATCGACCCGTGGAGTATTGCTACAATTGTCCTTCTTAGCTCTTGCCAAATAGGGTGGTGGCCATAACGCAAAATGAAGATGTTCCCTTATGCTTATCGATCCGTTTGAAACCCAGTCGCCAGACCAGCAAGTTCCGCACAGTGCTTTCGATGAAATGAACGCTCTGCGTCAATACATCGGCCGGTTTCGAATTGCGCCTTCCGGCATAACAAATGGGAACGGATCTTATGAAAAGAGACGGTTTGCTACGCTTTCGTTTCTTCCGCCTCCTTTGATCCCTTTGGATGAAACTTTGGAATTCGAGTTCTTCTATAGTAACGCAACGCCTCCCGGGATAGGTTCTTCGCCAATTTTAATGGTTGGAAACATTGGGAATTAGCTCCAGCCGTCCGCAGAAGAATAGGATTCGTGTTCGGTAGTTTTCAAAGTTTCTAAAGCCTCGCGCGGCGCTTTTGATCGATTGGATACGACTGTTAAA